>NZ_JBHYMK010000036.1:0-77564 GCF_042743065.1 Streptomyces sp. NPDC058872 | reverse complement strand
GGTGACGGGGCCCCTCCGCACGTTCGGGAGCCTGGAGGGCCGAGCTCAGCGGTGCGTCCGGTGACAGATGTACGCGAGGGTGCCCAGCAGCAGGCGGGCCTGTGGCGGTGCGCCGGCGGTGTCCAGCGTCGGTGGCCGCAGCCAGTGCACCGGCCCGAGCCCGCCCAGGTCCGACGGGGGAGCGGTGATGTGGGCGCCGGCTCCCAGACCGTGCAGGTCCAGGCCGGCGTCGTCCCAGCCCATCCGGTACAGCAGCTGCGGCAACTCGGCCGCCGCGCCCGGGGCCACGAAGAAGCGCGCCCGACCGGTCGGCGTCGCGCACACCGGGCCGAGCGGCAGCCCCATGCGTTCGAGGCGGACCAGTGCCCGTCGGCCGGCCGCCTCGGCGACCTCGATCACGTCGAAGGCCCGGCCCACCGGGAGGAGCAGCGTCGCCCCGGGGTGGGCGGACCAGGCCTTGGTGGCGTCGTCGAGACCGGCGCCCGCCGGCACCGGTTCGGCGAAGGGGAGGGGGTGCGCCCCGGGGGCCGCGCACGCCCGGTCCCCGCAGGAGCACTGGCCGGAGACGGCCCGCGCGCCGGGGACGACGTCCCAGCCCCAGAGGCCGGTGTACTCGGCCACCGTCGTGTACTCCGTGGTGCGTACGCGGCGGCGTGCGCCGGACCGCATCTCACGAATGCCGCCGATCGTGAAACCCATGTCCCCTCCAACGGGCCGAACGCGCCGGTGGTTACGAGTTGGAGCGTCTCCATCACCTTTCGTCACGTTCCGTCATCGACGTACGGCGCATGGTGGCGTGCAGGGTGGTGCGTACCGAGGCGCACGCCTCTTCGTGCTTCCGTTCGCTGACTCCGGTTCGTCGCATGTCAAGTGAATCGCGTTCGGCGGGTGGCTAGTTCATTCGAAGGGGTGGCGAATGGTGGCGTTTCTTGAATCGCCCTCGTGGAGTGGTGATCGTAGGATTACTTTCGGTACCCGAAGCCCCGAGCTCGCTTGCGTGCGTGGGTATGCCGGAGGCAACCCGGTTTCCAGTTCGAAGGAGTACGAACGCCGGACGGGTGCCGCGCGAGGCGGCATTCTGATAGGGGTTCGGAAGACAGGCAATCAGGTGGATGGGGGCGTTCCAGTGAGCGGCAACGGCGCAGACGGTACGGCTGCCGGAAAGCGCCCGAACGAGCAGCTGGGTTCGTGGTTCGTGCGCAGCGGCTGGTCGAAGGGCGAACTGGCACGCCAGGTGAACCGACGGGCACGCCAGATGGGCGCGCACCACATCTCCACGGACACCTCGCGGGTGCGTCGCTGGCTCGACGGCGAGCAGCCCCGCGAGCCCATCCCGCGGATCCTCTCCGAGCTCTTCTCCGAGCGCTTCGGCTCCGTCGTCGCCGTCGAGGACCTCGGCCTGCGCACCGCCCACCAGTCCCCCTCCGTCTCCGGCGTCGACCTCCCCTGGGCCGGGCCGCAGACCGTCGCCCTGCTCAGCGAGTTCTCCCGCAGCGACCTCATGCTCGCCCGCCGGGGCTTCCTCGGGTCCTCCCTCTCGCTCGCCGCCGGCCCCGCCCTCATCGAGCCGATGCAGCGCTGGCTCGTCCCCACGCCGGCCGGGGACGCCGAGACCCCCGATCCCCTCGTCGACGCCCGCCGCCCCAACCGGCTCTCCGAGGTCGAGCTCGACCTGCTCGAATCCACCACCGCCATGTTCCGCAAGTGGGACGCCCAGTGCGGCGGCGGCCTGCGCCGCAAGGCGGTCGTCGGCCAGCTCCACGAGGTCACCGACCTGCTCCAGGAGTCCCAGCCCGCCGGCACCGCCAAGCGCCTCTTCACCTGCGCCGCCGAACTCGCCGAACTCGCCGGCTGGATGAGCTACGACGTGGGCCTCCAGCCCACCGCCCAGAAGTACTTCGTGCTCGCGCTGCATGCCGCCAAGGAGGCCGGCGACAAGCCCCTCGGCTCGTACATCCTCTCCTCCATGAGCCGCCAGATGATCCACCTCGGCCGGCCCGACGACGCCCTCGAACTCATCCACCTCGCCCAGTACGGCAGTCGAGACTGCGCCACCTCCCGCACCCAGGCGATGCTGTATGCGATGGAGGCCCGCGCCTACGCCAACATGGGGCAACCCTCCAAGTGCAAGCGGGCCGTGCGGATGGCCGAGGACACCTTCGCCGACGTCGGCCTCGACGGCGAGCCCGAGCCCGACTGGATCGGCTTCTTCAGCGAGGCCGAACTCAACGGCGAGAACTCCCACTCCTACCGGGACCTCGCCTATGTCGCCGGCCGCTCCCCGACCTACGCGTCACTGGCCGAACCCGTCATGGAGCGGGCCGTGCAGCTCTTCGAGGAGGACCCCGACCACCAGCGGTCCTACGCCCTCAACCTGATCGGTATGGCCACCGTCCACCTCCTCAAGCGCGAACCCGAGCAGTCCGTGGTCCTCGCCGAGAAGGCCCTCGGAGTCGCCCGCAGCATCCGCTCGGAGCGCGTCAACACCCGACTGCGCAAGACCGTCGACCAAGCCGCCCGGGAGTTCGGCGACGTCGCCGACATCGTCGACCTCACCGATCGCCTCACCCAGCTCCTCCCCGAGGCCGCCGAAGCGGTCTGACCCTCGGCCCCGGCCCGCACAGACCCCGGCCGCGCCAGACGTCCCAAAGCCCGACTCGGCTCCCCCGCCGCAAGGTCACACGGACGCCCGGCGCGGCCGGTCCCTTTCCCGCGCCCGCCCGGCGCCCCCTCCCGAGCGACCGCCCCGCGGCCCCGGGCCACCGCGGGCGGCGGCGCTCCCGTGCTCCCGCGCGGCCACCGTCGGCGGCTGCCCGGGAGCACGGGCGTTACCTGGCCGTGACACGTCCGTTCACGGTCGCGTAACACACCCCACCCCTTCGTCACTGCGCCGAAACATCGAGCGGCATCGGCGGAAACCGCGCTGCGCCAACCTCTGGCCCATAACCGGCCAACCCCCCAAGGCCCCCGCTCCCCGGCCCCGCCCCGCACAGGCCGCATTCGACGACGAGGAGACGCCGATGGCCCCAGCCATCACGACCCTGGCCGCAGACGCCCCCGAGCTGTCTGCCGCCAACACCGGGTTCATGCTCATCTGCTCCGCCCTGGTCATGCTGATGACCCCGGGACTCGCCTTCTTCTACGGAGGCATGGTCCGCGTCAAGTCCAGCCTCAACATGCTGATGATGAGCTTCATCAGCCTCGGGATCGTCACGGTCCTCTGGGTGCTCTACGGCTTCAGCCTCGCCTTCGGCACCGACATCGGCTCCATCGTCGGCTGGTCCTCCGAGTACGTCGGCCTCAGCGGCATCGGCGTGAACGAGCTGTGGGACGGCTACAACATCCCGGTGTTCGTCTTCGCCGTCTTCCAGCTGATGTTCGCGATCATCACGCCCGCCCTCATCAGCGGCGCCCTCGCCGACCGCGTCAAGTTCACCGCCTGGGCCCTCTTCATCACCCTCTGGGTCACCCTCGTCTACTTCCCCGTCGCCCACTGGGTCTGGGGATCGGGCGGCTGGCTCTTCGAGCTGGGCGTCATCGACTTCGCCGGCGGCACGGCCGTCCACATCAACGCGGGCGCCGCGGCCCTCGGCGTGATCCTCGTCATCGGCAAGCGCGTCGGCTTCAAGAAGGACCCGATGCGTCCGCACAGCCTCCCGCTGGTCATGCTCGGCGCCGGGCTCCTCTGGTTCGGCTGGTTCGGCTTCAACGCCGGCTCGTGGCTCGGCAACGACGACGGCGTCGGCGCCGTGATGTTCGTCAACACCCAGGTCGCCACCGCCGCCGCCATGCTCGCCTGGCTGGCGTACGAGAAGGTCCGCCATGGCTCCTTCACCACCCTCGGTGCCGCCTCCGGCGCGGTCGCCGGCCTCGTCGCCATCACTCCCTCCGGCGGCTCCTGCTCCCCGCTCGGCGCGATCGCCATCGGCGCCGTCGCCGGTCTGGTCTGCGCCATGGCCGTCGGCCTCAAGTACAAGTTCGGCTACGACGACTCCCTCGACGTCGTCGGCGTCCACCTCGTCGGCGGTGTCATCGGCTCCCTCCTCGTCGGCTTCTTCGCCACCGGCGGCGTCCAGTCCGACGCCAAGGGCCTCTTCTACGGCGGCGGCCTGGAGCAGCTCGGCAAGCAGGCCGTCGGCGTCTTCGCGGTCCTCGCCTACTCTCTGATCGCCTCCGCGGTCCTCGCCCTGATCGTCGACAAGACGCTCGGGATGCGGGTCAGCGAGGACGACGAGGTCTCCGGCATCGACCAGGTCGAGCACGCCGAGACCGCGTACGACTTCAGCGGAGCCGGCGGCGGCGCGTCCTCGCGCTCCACCGCCGCCCCCGCCCCGGCCGTCACGGAGAACAAGAAGGTGGACGCATGAAGCTCATCACCGCGGTCGTGAAGCCGCACCGGCTCGACGAGATCAAGGAGGCCCTCCAGGCCTTCGGGGTCCACGGCCTCACGGTCACCGAGGCCAGCGGCTACGGACGCCAGCGCGGCCACACCGAGGTCTACCGGGGCGCCGAGTACACCGTCGACCTGGTCCCCAAGATCCGCATCGAGGTCCTCGTCGAGGACGAGGACGCCGAACAGCTCATCGACGTCGTCGTGAAGGCCGCCCGAACCGGCAAGATCGGAGACGGCAAGGTGTGGAGCGTGCCGGTCGAGACCGCCGTACGGGTCCGCACCGGCGAACGTGGTCCGGACGCACTCTAAGCACACGAAGGAGCCGCCGGGTGACGAGCCCCGAAGCGACACAGACCGAAGATTCGGGACCCGGCGGTTACGCGGCGGCCCGGCTGCACCTCCTCCAGGAGAAGGTGCGGCCAGGGCCGCCGCGCCGTGCCGCCCTCGCCCGGATCACCGACGACTGGCTGGCCGGCCTCTTCGCCGCGGCCGCCCCTCCCCGCGGGACCGCCCTCGTCGCCGTCGGCGGCTACGGACGCGCCGAACTCTCCCCGCGCAGCGACCTCGACCTCCTCCTGCTCCACGACGGCACCGCCGACAAGGCCGCCATCGCCGCCCTCGCCGACCGGATCTGGTACCCCGTCTGGGACCTCGGCCTCGCGCTCGACCACTCCGTCCGCACCCCCGCCGAAGCCCGCGCCACCGCCGCCGACGACCTCAAGGCCCACCTCGGCCTCCTCGACGCCCGGGCCGTCGCCGGCGACCACGGCCTGGTCGCGGCCCTGCGCACCACCGTCCTCGCCGACTGGCGCAACCAGGCCCCCCGGCGCCTCCCCGAACTCGACGCGCTCTGCCGGGAGCGTGCCGAACGCACCGGAGAGCTGCAGTACCTCCTGGAACCCGACCTGAAGGAGGCCAGGGGCGGACTCCGCGACGCCCAGGTCCTCCGCGCCGTCGCCGCCTCCTGGCTCGCCGACGCCCCCAGGGAAGGACTCGACGGCGCCCGGCGCCGCCTCCTCGACGCCCGTGACGCCCTCCACCTGGTCACCGGCCGCGCCACCGACCGGCTCGCCCTCCAGGAACAGGACGCCGTCGCCGGGGAGCTCGGCCTCCTCGACGCCGACACCCTGCTCCGCGAGGTGTACGAGGCCGCCCGGACCATCTCCTACGCCACCGACGTCACCTGGCGCGAGGTCAACCGGGTCCTCAAGGCCCGCTCCGCCCGCCCGGCCCGGTTGCGCGGCCTCCTCGGCGGACGCGCCGGTCGAGCCGGCGCCGGGAAGCCCCCCGTCGAACGCACCCCGCTGGCCGAAGGCGTCGTCGAAATGGACGGCGAGGCCGTCCTCGCCCTCAGCGCCCGGCCGGAACGCGACCCGGTGCTGCCCCTGCGGGCCGCCGCCGCAGCCGCCCAGTCCGCGCTCCCCGTCTCGCTGCACGCGGTGCGCCGCCTCGCGGCAGCCGCCAAACCGCTTCCGGTGCCGTGGCCCGCCGAGGCCCGCGAGGAACTCGTCACCCTCCTCGGCGCCGGCGAGGCCACCGTGCCCGTCTGG
The DNA here is from genome assembly GCF_042743065.1 of Streptomyces sp. NPDC058872. Lineage (NCBI taxonomy): Bacteria > Bacillati > Actinomycetota > Actinomycetes > Kitasatosporales > Streptomycetaceae > Streptomyces > Streptomyces sp. NPDC058872. The sequence continues at coordinate 71,621 of NZ_JBHYMK010000036.1, read as the reverse complement.
GAGGCCCTGGAAGCCGAAGGCATCATCACCCAGCTCCTCCCGGACTGGGAACGCGTCCGCTGCCGCCCCCAGCGCAACCCCGTCCACACCTGGACCGTCGACCGCCACCTCGTCGAGACCGCGGTGCGCGCCTCCTCGCTCACCCGTCGGGTCGGCCGCCCCGACCTCCTCCTCGTCGCCGCCCTCCTCCACGACATCGGCAAGGGCTGGCCGGGCGACCACTCCGTCGCCGGTGAGACCATCGCCCGCGACCTCGCCGCCCGCATCGGCTTCGACCGCGCCGACACCGCCGTCATCGCCACCGTCGTCCGCCACCACCTGCTGCTCGTCGAAACCGCCACCCGGCGGGACCTCGACGACCCCGCCACGGTCCAGTCCGTCGCCACCGCCGTCGGCAGCCTCGGCACCCTGGAGCTCCTGCACGCCCTCACCGAGGCCGACGCCCTCGCCACCGGCCCCGCCGCCTGGTCCTCCTGGCGCGCCTCGCTCGTCGCCGACCTGGTCAAGCGGGTCGCCGGGGTCCTCGCCGGCGCCCCCCTGCCCGACCCCGAGGCCGCAGCACCCAGTGCCGAGCAGGAACGCCTCGCGATCGAAGCGCTGCGCACCGGCGAGGCCGTCCTCGCCCTCCACACCGAGCCGGTCGTTCCGGAACCGGAGGAACCCGAACCCGTCGGCGTCGAACTCGTCATCGCCCTGCCCGACCAGCCCGGGGTGCTGCCCGCGGTCGCCGGGGTCCTCGCCCTCCACCGGCTCACCGTCCGCGCCGCCGACCTGCGGGCCGTCGACCTCCCCACCGACCTCGGCCCCGGCTCCGTCCTGGTCCTGGACTGGCGCGTCGCCGCCGAGTACGGCTCCCTGCCCGAGGCGACCCGACTCCGCGCCGACCTCGTCCGCGCCCTCGAGGGCTCCCTCGACGTTCCGGCCCGGCTCGCCGAACGCGAGGCCGCCTATCCCCGCCGCCGGGGCCTCGCCGCCCCGCCGCCCCGGGTCACCGTCGCCGCCGCCGACTCCCGCCTCGCCACCGTCATCGAGGTCCGTGCCCAGGACGCCCCCGGCCTCCTCCACCGCATCGGGCGCGCCCTGGAGGGCGCGGAGGTCCGCGTGCGCAGCGCCCACGTCTCCACCCTGGGCGCCAATGCCGTCGACACCCTGTACGTGACCCGTCCGGACGGCACCCTCCTCGCCGACGAGGAGGCGATCGACCTGGCCCGGGCACTGGAGTCGGCACTGCGCTGACCCCGTGACCCGCACCGCCCCCGCCCGCCGGATCCGGCGGGCGGGGACACATACTTCGAGCGGCCCGATACCCTGGAGGGCAATCCGACCGCCCCCGACACCGAGGATCCGCGACCGCCGTGTTCGATACCCTCTCCGACCGCCTTGCAGCGACCTTCAAGAACCTCCGCGGCAAGGGCCGTCTGTCCGAGGCGGACATCGACGCCACCGCGCGCGAGATCCGTATCGCGCTGCTGGAGGCGGACGTCGCCCTGCCGGTCGTCCGCGCCTTCATCAAGCAGGTCAAGGAGCGCTCGCTGGGAGCGGAGGTCTCCCAGGCCCTCAACCCCGCCCAGCAGGTCATCAAGATCGTCAACGACGAGCTGATCGCCATCCTCGGCGGGGAGACCCGCCGCCTGCGGTTCGCCAAGACCGCCCCGACCGTGATCATGCTGGCCGGTCTCCAGGGTGCCGGTAAGACCACCCTCGCCGGAAAGCTGGGCCTCTGGCTGAAGGGCCAGGGCCACTCCCCGCTGCTCGTCGCCTGTGACCTCCAGCGCCCGAACGCCGTCAACCAGCTCTCCGTCGTCGCCGACCGCGCGGGCGTGGCCTTCTACGGGCCGCAGCCGGGCAACGGCGTCGGCGACCCGGTCCAGGTCGCCAAGGACTCCATCGAGCACGCCCGGACCAAGCTGTACGACGTCGTCATCGTCGACACCGCCGGCCGCCTCGGCATCGACCAGGAGCTGATGCAGCAGGCCGCGGACATCCGCGACGCGGTCTCTCCCGACGAGATCCTCTTCGTCGTCGACGCCATGATCGGTCAGGACGCGGTCAACACCGCCGAGGCCTTCCGCGACGGCGTCGGCTTCGACGGCGTCGTGCTCTCCAAGCTCGACGGCGACGCCCGTGGTGGTGCCGCGCTCTCCATCGCGCACGTCACCGGCAAGCAGATCATGTTCGCCTCCAACGGCGAGAAGCTGGACGACTTCGACGCGTTCCACCCGGACCGCATGGCGTCCCGCATCCTCGGCATGGGCGACATGCTCTCCCTCATCGAGAAGGCGCAGCAGACCTTCGACGAGGAAGAGGCCGCCAAGATGGCCTCGAAGCTCGCCTCGAAGAAGGGCGAGGGCTTCACGCTCGACGACTTCCTGGCCCAGATGGAGCAGGTCCGCAAGATGGGCAGCATCAGCAAGCTGCTCGGGATGCTGCCCGGCATGGGCCAGATGAAGGAGCAGATCGCCAACATCGACGAGCGGGACGTCGACCGCACGGCCGCCATCATCAAGTCGATGACCCCGGCCGAGCGCCAGGACCCGACCATCATCAACGGCTCCCGCCGTGCCCGCATCGCCAAGGGGTCCGGCGTCGAGGTCAGCGCGGTCAAGGGCCTGGTCGAGCGGTTCTTCGAGGCCCGCAAGATGATGTCCCGGATGGCGCAGGGCGGCGGGATGCCGGGGATGCCCGGCATCCCGGGCATGGGCGGCGGTCCCGGCCGGCAGAAGAAGCAGGTCAAGCAGGCCAAGGGCAAGCGCAAGAGCGGCAACCCGATGAAGCGGAAGGCCGAGGAGCAGGCCGCTGCGGCGCGTCGCGAGCAGGCACAGGCGGGCGGCGCCTTCGGCCTGCCGGCCGCGGGGCAGAGCCCCAAGGACTTCGAGCTCCCGGAGGAGTTCAAGAAGTTCATGGGCTGAGTCGACGGGCACGGGGTCCGGAGCGGTGCGGAACCGCTCCGGGCCCCTCGTCGTTCCCGCCCTCCCCCCTTCACCCCACCGCTCCGCCCGCGGTGCCGGGAGGGTGCCGCTCTTCGATACTGGGGCCACTGCCGCCCCGAGGAGAGCCACGTGGCCAACCCCGTACCCCCGCGCGACCGGACCGATCAGCCCTGGCGCTCGGAAGGGGCACCGCCGCCCCCGTCGCCGAGGAGGAGGATGCCGGGCGGCTGGGGCAGCCTCATCCTCACCGCCCTCGTCGTGTACCTGATCGCCAACATCGTCCTGTCCTTCTTCAACGAGGGCGACGGGCCGACCATCTCGTACACCGAGTTCGACAAGCAGGTCGCCGCCGGGAACGTCACCAAGATCTACTCCAAGGGCGATGCGATCCAGGGGCAGCTGAAGGAGAAGCAGCCCGTCCCCGACGGGAAGGGCGACTACACCAAGTTCCAGACCCAGCGGCCCGCCTTCGCCGACGACGACCTGTGGGCGCAGCTGACCCAGCAGAACGTCGTGGTCACCGCCGAGCCCGTCGTACAGGAGCGCAGTTTCCTGGCCAACCTGCTCATTTCGCTGGCGCCGATGCTGCTGCTCGTCGTGCTGTGGGTGTTCATCGCCCGCCGGATGAGCGCGGGCATGGGCGGTGCGGGGGGCATGCTCGGCCGCAAGACCCCGCCCAAGCCGGTGGAGCTGGAGGGCGGCGCGCGCACCACCTTCGCCGACGTCGCCGGCATCGACGAGGTGGAGGGCGAGCTCAACGACGTCGTCGACTTCCTGAAGAATCCGCAGGCCTACCGCGAGATGGGTGCCAAGATGCCCCGCGGCGTGCTCCTGGCGGGCCCTCCCGGCACGGGCAAGACCCTCCTCGCCCGGGCCGTCGCGGGGGAGGCCGGGGTGCCGTTCTTCTCGGCCTCCGCCTCCGGGTTCATCGAGATGATCGTGGGCGTCGGCGCCTCCCGGGTGCGCGAGCTGTTCGCGGAGGCCCGCAAGGTCGCCCCCGCGATCGTCTTCATCGACGAGATCGACACGATCGGCCGGGCCCGGGGCGGCGGCTCCGGAATGGGAGGACACGACGAGCGGGAGCAGACCCTCAACCAGATCCTCACCGAGATGGACGGTTTCACCGGTTCCGAAGGGGTCATCGTCCTCGCCGCGACGAACCGCGCCGACGTGCTGGACCCGGCCCTGACCCGCCCCGGTCGCTTCGACCGGATCGTCCACGTCAACCCTCCCGACCGGGGTGGCCGCGAGGCCATCCTCAAGATCCACACGCGGGAGATCCCGTTGGCCGGGGACGTGGACCTGGAGCACGTGGCCCGGACGACCCCCGGCATGACCGGTGCGGAGCTCGCCAACCTGGCCAATGAGGCGGCCCTCCTCGCGGTCAAGCGCGAGCAGAAGGCCGTCACCCAGTCCGATCTGTCCGACGCCCTGGAGAAGGTGCAGCTCGGTGCCGAACGACCGCTCGTGATGCCGCCCGAAGAGCGCCGCCGGACCGCGTACCACGAGAGCGGCCACGCCCTGCTCGGCATGCTCCAACCCGGCGCCGACCCGGTCCGCAAGATCACCATCGTGCCGCGCGGCCGGGCCCTCGGCGTCACCCTGTCGACCCCCGACGCCGACAAGTACGCCTACACCGAGGACTACCTCCGGGGGCGGATCATCGGCGCCCTCGGCGGGATGGCGGCCGAGCAGGTCGTCTTCGGGGTCATCACCACCGGGGCCGAGAGCGACCTGGAGCAGGTCACCAACATCGCCCGGGGCATGGCGGGCCGTTGGGGCATGAGCGAGCGCGTCGGCCGGCTCACCGCCATCCCGAGCGACGCCCAGCAGGCGTACGGACTCTCGGCCGCCCCCGCGACCCTCGACACCGTCGACGAGGAGATGCGCCGGATCGTCGACGAGTGCTACGACAGCGCGGTGCGGCAGCTCCGCGAGCACCGCGACAAGTTGGACGCACTGGCCGCGGCCCTGCTGGCGAACGAGACCCTGGAAGAGGCCGCGGCCTACCGCGCGGCGGGCATCCCCCGTCTGGAGAAGGGGGCCTGAGGGCGGGAGCGGGCACGGCCGCGGGGGTTCAACCCGCCCGGGCGACGAGGTACTGGAAGACGTTCGGCATCCACACCGTCCCGTCCGGGCGGACGTACGGCGCGAGCGCCTCCTCGACCTCCTTCTCCACCTGGGAGGGGTCGGTCGCCCGCACCGCCTCGTCGAAGGCGCCCGTCGAGAGCAAGCCGCGCACCGCGCTGCCCTCGTCCGCGTATCCGAAGGGGCAGGCCACCCGGCCCGAGCCGGTGGGTCGCAACCCCGCCGCAGCGGCCACCGACGCCAGGTGGGGCCGCGGGGCGGGACGGCGGTCCGCGAGCCGGGCCGCGATCCGCAGCACCGGTTCGGTGGCGCACTGCTCGGGCGGTCCCCAGTCGGCGAGGACGAAGGACGTGCCCGATTGCGCCACACGGGTGAGGCCGAGGAGTTCGGGCAGGAGTCCGTCCGGTGCGTGGAAGGCGGTGACCACGTCGCACCGGAGGTCCTCGGGGGGTTCCTCCGTGAGGGTGACGCCTTCCGGCAGCCGCTCCGCGGCCAGTTCCGCGCGTGTGCGGTCCCGTTCGACGCCGGCCACCCGGGCGCCCCGTGCCGCCGCCATCAGGAGCGCCAGACCGGAGCCGCAGCCCAGGCCGAGCAGCCGGCAGCCGGTGCCCACGCCGAGGCGGTCGTACACCGCTTCGTAGAGCGGGACCAGCATGCGTTCTTGGATTTCGGCCCAGTCTCGCGCGGGGTGGTGCGGGACGAGCGTAGGTGTCATGGAAAAGCGCCCCAATCCGTGCTCGGACGACAGCCCCCCGTAGCCAGGGAACTGCGCATCCCGGGTCGCGTCCAGTGCTCGTGCCGGACCGATTCGTCCGGGGTGGGGCGGTGCGCCGCCTTGCGTGCGGACCCGATAGTGTCCTGGCACGTGACCGGGTGTTCCACCGCCCGGCTCTTCCCGGGGGCGTGCGCGCCATGACTACGCGCCGGGGCGTATGCGCTACTACGCACCGGCTTGGCGTTCCCTGCGTGACTTCTCCGCAGATCGGGGCAGTGGCCCTCGTCAGGACGCATCAACGGCAACTGACGGGTACGTGCAAAATATTTGGGATGCCCCGGAATGGAACCCGGGGGCGGGTCGGCTCGTTGTACACGACGTGAGCACGACACCACCTGTTCTCGCCGCAGAGCTGGCACAGGCGTGGGCCGACATTCAGCGGCACCACCCCGAGCTGCCCGACCTTGCCGCGCCCGAGTCCCTGATCGGAGAGTCTTCGTCCGCCTGCGGCGCCGAACTCTCCTTCGAACGACTGCTCCACGAAGCAGTCCACGGCATCGCCGCCGCCCGAGGTGTCCGTGACACCTCCCGCGCCGGCCGCTACCACAACCGCAGATTCCTCGCGATCGCCGAGGAGATGGGCCTCGACCATCCCGAGGAGCCGCACGCCAGCAGCGGCTTCTCCCTGGTCACGCTCAACCCCGAGGCGAGGCGGCGCTACCGACCGACCATCGAGCGGCTGCAGCGCGCCCTCAAGGCGCACACGGTCGCCACCGCTGCCGACACCAAGCGCTCCTTCCGTGGACCGGCCGCCCGGCACGGTTCTTCGGGCGGCGGCGTCCGGGTCAAGGCCGTCTGTGACTGCGGGCGCAACGTGCGCGTGGTCCCCTCGGTGCTGGCCCAGGCCCCGATCGTCTGCGGTGGGTGCGGCAAGCCCTTCCGCATCCCGGAGACGGTGGGCGCCGCCAACTGACCCCGTGGCGTGTGGCAGAATGGCTAGCTGTACTCGACAGTCGCATAGGACCCCTCTCTCCTCCGGCTGACGCGTCCATCGGGCATCCGAGTACCGCAACCCCACGTGGCATCTCAAGTGCCCAACCACGTCAAGACCAGGAGACACCACTCCAGTGGCAGTCAAGATCAAGCTCAAGCGCCTCGGTAAGATCCGCCAGCCGCACTACCGCATCGTCGTCGCCGACTCGCGCACCCGTCGCGACGGTCGTGCGATCGAGGAGATCGGCCTCTACCACCCGACGTACAACCCGTCGCGTATCGAGGTCGACTCCGAGCGTGCGCAGTACTGGCTGTCCGTCGGCGCCCAGCCGACCGAGCCCGTCCTCGCCATCCTGAAGCTCACCGGCGACTGGCAGAAGCACAAGGGCCTCCCGGCCCCGGAGAAGCCGCTGCTGGCCCCGGCCACGAAGGAGGCCAAGCGCGCCTCGTTCGACGAGTTCGCGAAGTCCCTCGAGGGCGGCGACGACAAGGGTGAGGCCATCACCCCGAAGGCCAAGAAGGCCGACAAGAAGGCGGACGAGGCCGAGGCCGCGTCCACCGAGTCGACCGAGGCCTGATCATGCTCGAGGAGGCTCTCGAGCACCTCGTGAAGGGCATCGTCGACAACCCCGACGAGGTGCAGGTCGCCTCGCGCAACCTGCGCCGTGGCCGTGTGCTGGAGGTCCGGGTCCATCCCGAGGACCTCGGCAAGGTGATCGGCCGCAACGGCCGCACCGCGCGTGCGCTGCGCACCGTCGTGGGTGCCATCGGCGGCCGGGGGATCCGCGTCGACCTCGTCGACGTGGACCAGGTTCGCTGAGCAGGTCGGCAGCATCACCTTAGTTGTGCCGGCACGGGCCGGGGAGGGCTGAAGAGCCCGCCCCGGCCCGTTGTCGTACGTACGAGCTGTGTGACAGGAGAGTGTGGAGCAGTGCAGTTGGTAGTCGCGCGGATCGGCCGCGCCCACGGCATCAAGGGCGAGGTCACCGTCGAGGTGCGGACGGACGAGCCCGAGCTGCGGCTCGGCCCCGGTGCCGTGCTGCTCACCGACCCGGCTTCCGTCGGGCCGCTGACCATCGAGAGCGGCCGCGTCCACAGCGGCCGGCTGTTGCTGCGCTTCGAGGGCGTGCGCGACCGCAACGGCGCCGAAGCCCTGCGCAACACCGTCCTCATCGCCGAAATCGACCCCACGGAGCTGCCCGAGGAGGAGGACGAGTACTACGACCACCAGCTGATCGACCTCGACGTCGTCCTCACCGACGGAACCGAAGTCGGCCGGATCACCGAGATCTCCCACCTGCCGTCCCAGGACCTCTTCATCGTCGAACGTCCCGACGGAACCGAGCTGATGATCCCCTTCGTCGGCGAGATCGTCACCGAGATCGACCTGGAGGAGCAGCGGGCCGTCATCGACCCGCCGCCCGGCCTGATCGACGACGGGGCCGAGATCGTCTCCTCCCGGGACGAGGGCGAGGGGCGGGCATGAGGCTCGACGTCGTCACGATCTTCCCCGAGTACCTCGAACCGCTGAACGTCTCCCTCGTCGGCAAGGCGCGCGCCCGGGGACAGCTCGACGTCCACGTCCACCATCTGCGGGACTGGACCCACGACCGCCACAACACGGTCGACGACACCCCCTACGGCGGCGGTCCCGGCATGGTCATGAAGACCGAGCCCTGGGGTGAGGCGCTCGACCAGGCGCTGGCCGACGGCTATGAGGCAGGCGCCCACGGCCCGGTCCTCGTGGTCCCCACCCCCAGCGGTCGCCCCTTCACCCAAGAGGTCGCCGTCGAGCTCTCCGAGCGGCCCTGGTTGATCTTCACCCCGGCCCGGTACGAGGGCATCGACCGTCGCGTCATGGACGAGTACGCGACCCGGATGCCGGTCTACGAGGTCTCCATCGGGGACTACGTCCTCGCCGGAGGGGAAGCCGCCGTCCTCGTCGTGACCGAGGCCGTCGCCCGTCTGCTGCCCGGTGTCCTCGGCAACGCCGAGTCCCACCGGGACGACTCCTTCGCCCCCGGGGCCATGGCCAACCTCCTGGAGGGCCCCGTCTACACCAAGCCCCCGGAGTGGCGCGGCCGGGGCATTCCCGACGTGCTCCTCAGCGGGCACCACGGCAAGATCGCCCGCTGGCGGCGCGACGAGGCCTTCCGGCGGACCGCCGCCCACCGGCCCGACCTGATCGAGCGCTGCGACCCGGCCGCCTTCGACAAGAAGGACCGCGAGATCCTGTCCATGATGGGGTGGGCCCCCGAGCCCGGCGGCCGATTTTGGCGCAAGGTCGAAGGCGTGGAAGAATAGGCCGCTGTCGTGCGTCCGGTGAGCGCCCCTGCCACAGGGGGAAGACGCCACCAGGAGCGGACGACGCCGAACCACCATCCTTTCGAACGTACCGCTGATGACCTGTGGCATCAGCGAGGAAAGAGACCTCCATGGCCTCCCTGCTCGACCAGGTCACCGCGGGCACGCTCCGCTCCGACCTCCCCGCCTTCCGTCCCGGCGACACCGTGAACGTCCACGTTCGCGTCATCGAGGGCAACCGCTCCCGCATCCAGCAGTTCAAGGGCGTTGTCATCCGCCGCCAGGGCTCGGGCGTCAGCGAGACCTTCACGGTCCGCAAGGTCTCGTTCTCCGTCGGCGTCGAGCGCACCTTCCCGGTGCACAGCCCGATCTTCGAGAAGATCGAGCTCGTGACCCGCGGTGACGTCCGTCGCGCCAAGCTCTACTACCTGCGCGAGCTGCGCGGCAAGGCTGCCAAGATCAAGGAGAAGCGCGACCGCTGAGCCACGGCTCCCGGCACGCTCGACGCTTCCGGGCCTCCGCACAGGCAAGCCGGATAGGCTCTGCCAGCGATGGACACCGAAGCACAGCACACGGAGCGCGACCCCTCCTCCGCGGAGGAGGGGTCGCGCTCCGCGCGCGTTCCCGGGACCCCCGGGCCCGAGGGGCCCACGCGGTCCGACCGGCCCGCGGAGCCCGATCGGTCCGGGGAGCCCGACCGTTCCGCGGAGCCCGACCGTTCCGCCGGCGCGGGAGAGGCGGACGGGGCAGTGGAGGAGGGGCGGTCCGCCGGCCCCTCCTGGCGGCGCACGGCCCTCGTCGGTGCTGCCTGCGTGGCCTTCCTCCTGCTCCTGAGCCACTTCGTGATCCAGCCGTTCCTGATTCCCAGCGGTTCCATGGAACCGACGCTCCAGGTCGGCGACCGGATCCTCGTGAACAAGTTGGCGTACCGTTTCGGCGGCGAGCCGCGCCGCGGTGACCTCGTCGTCTTCGACGGCACCGGCTCCTTCGTGAGGGAACGGCCCCGCGACAACCCGGTCACCGGAATCCTCCAGGACGGCGCGGCAGCCCTCGGGCTCGCCGAACCCGACGAGACCGACTTCGTGAAGCGGGTCATCGGGACCGGCGGCGACCGGGTCGTCTGCTGCGACGAGGACGGCCGGCTCACCGTCAACGGCGCACCCGTGGTGGAGCCGTACGTGATGTTGGGCGACCGGCCCTCCAGCGTGCCCTTCGACATCGTCGTCCCGCCGGACCGGCTCTGGGTGATGGGCGACCACCGCAGCCAGTCCAGCGACTCCCGTGACCACCTGGGCAGCCCCGGTGGCGGGATGGTCCCGGTCGACCGGGTCGTCGGCCGTGCCGACTGGATCGTCTGGCCCTTCGGGCGCTGGGCCGTCGTGCCCGGAACCGACGCCTTCGGTGCCGTACCGACGCCGTCGGCCGGCGGACACGGGGCGGGAGCCCATGGGTAGCCGGGGCCGACCGCCCGGAGGGGCCGCCCACGGCTCCGGGCAGGGAACCGCCCTTCCCGGGCGGGCCGAGCGCCGCAAGCTCGCCCGCAAGGTCAAGCGGCGCCGACAGCGCTCCGCGCTCCGGGAGATCCCGATCCTGGTCACCGTGGCCGTGCTGATCGCGCTCGTCCTCAAGACCTTCCTGGTGCAGGCGTTCGTCATTCCCTCCGGCTCGATGGAACAGACGATCCGCATCGACGACCGGGTCCTCGTCGACAAGCTCACCCCCTGGTTCGGCTCCCGCCCCCAGCGCGGTGACGTCGTCGTCTTCAAGGACCCCGGCAACTGGCTCCAGCACGACGTCGAGCCCCCCGCAGACGATCCGATCGGCATCAAGCAGGCCAAGCAGGCCCTCACCTTCATCGGGCTGCTGCCCTCGGCCGACGACCGGGACCTCATCAAGCGGGTCGTGGCCGTCGGTGGCGACACCGTCCGCTGCTGTGGCGAGGACGGGAGGCTCAGCGTCAACGGCGTGCCGCTGGACGAGCCGTACCTGCACCCCGGGAACCCGCCGTCCACGATCCCCTTCGAGGTCAAGGTGCCGCAGGGGCGCATCTTCGTCCTCGGGGACCACCGCTCCGATTCGGCCGACTCCCGCTTCCACCTCGACGAGGAGGAGCACGGAACCGTTTCCGAGGAGCAAGTGGTCGGGCGCGCGGTGGTGATCGCGTGGCCCTTCGGGCACTGGCGGCGCCTGGAGGAGCGGAAAACCTTCTCCGAGGTCCCGGACGCCCGTGCGAGTGCCGAGACGGCATCCGGTCCGTCGCATAGTGTGTCCCAGCGGAATCTGAACGGATTGCCCGGGCTCCCGACCCCTGCGGAACTTCTGCTCGTTATGGGAGTGGTGGGCCCGTCCCTGACCCGGGGCGGGCGTTCGCACGGACTGAGGAGTGGATGTGGGGGATTTGGCCGTCGGCGCACGATCCGGACACGATGGGCCCGAGAAGAGGGCCGACGGGGCCTTCGGTGACGACACGACGGGTGGCGACGTGACGGACGACCAGCAGCCGCATCCGCCGGGCGGCGACGCGCCGGGCGACGGCGACGGTGCGGCGGGCGGATCCGGCGAGGAGCCGAAGAAGCCGCGTTCCTTCTGGAAGGAACTTCCCCTGCTCATCGGCATCGCCCTGGTGCTCGCCCTCCTCATCAAGACCTTCCTGGTGCAGGCGTTCTCGATCCCCTCGGAATCGATGATGAACACCCTGCAGAAGGGCGACCGGGTCCTCGTCGACAAGCTCACCCCCTGGTTCGGCTCCGAGCCCGAGCGCGGCGAGGTCGTCGTCTTCCACGACCCGGGCGGCTGGCTGGAGGGCCAGCAGACGCCCAAGCCGAACATCGCGCAGAAGTTCCTCAGCTTCATCGGCCTCATGCCGTCCGCCGAGGAGAAGGACCTGATCAAGCGCGTCATCGCGGTCGGTGGCGACACCATCTCCTGCAAGGAGGGCGGCAAGGTCATCCTCAACGGCGTGGCACTGGACGAGAGCGAGTACCTCGCCCCCGGCGCCGTGCCCTGCCAGGACTCCTTCGGTCCGATCAAGGTCCCCCAGGACCGGATCTGGGTCATGGGCGACAACCGCCAGAACTCCCTGGACTCCCGCTTCCACCAGCAGCTTCCGGGCGGCGGCACCGTCTCCAACGACGAGGTCGTGGGCCGCGCCGTCGTCATCGCCTGGCCGGTCACCCGCTGGGCCACGCTTCCGGTGCCCGACGTCTTCGACCAGCCCGCCCTCAACAAGGCCATGGCCGCCGCCCCCGTCGGAACCGTCGCCCTCGCGGGTGCCGTCCCGCTCGTGCTGTGGCGCAGGAAGAAGCAGGCCGCACGGCATACCGCCGAGTAGTGACCCGCGGGTAGGGTGCCGTCCCGGACCGTCGACAGACCTACGGGGTGGGCACATGAGCGGAACCATGCGGACCAAGGGCGGCCACGGCCGCCTCGGCAGCGTGCTGTCGGGGCTGGCCGTGGCCGTCGGCTGTGTGCTCTTCCTCGGCGGATTCGTCTGGGGGGCCCTCCTCTACCAGCCCTACACGGTCCCCACCGACTCCATGACCCCCACCCTCGACGTCGGATCCAAGATCCTGGCCCAGCGGATCGACGGCGACGAGGCGCGACGCGGTGACGTCGTCGTCTTCACCGATCCCCTCTGGGGTTCCTCACCCATGGTGAAGCGGGTCGCGGCCGTCGGCGGCGACACGGTCGCCTGCTGCGACCGGGACGGGCGGCTCACCGTGAACGGCCAGCCGGTCGACGAGCCGTACCTGCGTCCCGGGCCCGGCGGTCGGACGGTCGCCTCGGGCCAGGCGTTCTCCGTGACCGTTCCGTCGGGCAACCTCTTCCTCCTCGGCGACGACCGGCACACCTCGCTGGACTCCCGGACGCACATCGAGGAGGCCGGACAGGGCTCCGTGCCCCGCTCCACGGTCATCGGCAGGGTCGACGCGGTCGTCTGGCCCGCCAAGGGGCTCCTGGAGCCTCCCAGGGGCTTCGCCGGACTTCCGGGCGGCATCTCCCGACCGGGCCCCTTCCAGCAGTTGCTCACCGCGATCGCGAGCGGCACGGTGCTGATCCTCCTCGGAGCCGGGTACGGCCCCGCCGCGCGCCTGCTGACCCGCCGGTCCGGTGGACCCCGCTCCGGTCCGCGGGAGAGGGTGGGAGCATGAAGAGCGCGCGCACGTCGGGGGCCGTGCCGGAGCGGGAGGCGGGGGCCGTGGTGCGCCGGGTCGCGCGGATCGTCCTGCTCGACCCCGAGGACCGGATCCTGTTGTTGCACGGCCACGAGCCCGACGACCCCGACGACACCTGGTGGTTCACGCCGGGCGGAGGGGTGGAGGGCGACGAGACCCGGGAAGAGGCGGCACGCCGCGAACTCGCGGAGGAGACCGGGATCACCGAGGTCGACCTGGGGCCCGTGCTGTGGAAGCGCCACTGTTCCTTCCCCTTCGACGGGCGCCGCTGGGACCAGGACGAGTGGTACTACCTGGCCCGGACCCGAAGGGCCGAGGAGGCGCCCCGGCCGCAGGCGCTCACGGAGCTCGAGGCGCGCAGTCTCGCGGGCTCCAGATGGTGGACTTCCGCCGAACTGTCGGCGGCCCGTGAGACGGTGTACCCGACCAGACTCGCCGAGCTGCTGCACGCACTGCTCGACGAGGGACCTCCGAGTGCCCCCGTGCACCTCGCCCCGGAAATCGTCTAGGGGCGCGCACAACTGGCGCACAATGGGGGGACGCACGGCTGAAGGGGAACATGCCATGAGCGCCGAGGACCTCGAGAAGTACGAGACCGAGATGGAGCTGAAGCTCTACCGGGAGTACCGCGACGTCGTCGGGCTGTTCAAATACGTGATCGAGACCGAGCGGCGCTTCTACCTCACCAATGACTACGAGATGCAGGTGCACTCGGTGCAGGGCGAGGTCTTCTTCGAGGTCAGCATGGCGGACGCCTGGGTCTGGGACATGTACAGGCCCGCACGGTTCGTCAAGCAGGTCCGTGTCCTCACCTTCAAGGACGTGAACATCGAGGAGCTCAACAAGAGCGACCTCGAACTTCCCGGCAGCTGAGACCGCGCCCCGTCCGGGCCTCTCCGGATGAGATCACCCGCAGGGGTGATGAGGTTCTCCACAGCCCCGGAACCCTCCACAGGGCCGCACGCGCACCGCCCCGCTCCGTCACATTCGGTGACGGAGGTGGTACCGCATGAACGCGACCCAGGCCCTCGGACGGTACGGAGAAGAGCTGGCGAGCCGCCGGCTCGCCGAGACCGGCATGCACATCCTCGCCCGCAACTGGCGCTGTGGCCGGACCGGCGAGATCGACATCGTCGCCCGCGACGGCGACACGCTCGTCATCTGCGAGGTCAAGACCCGACGCGACGGGGGCTATGAGCACCCGATGGCGGCCGTGACGCCCCGCAAGGCCGAGCGGCTCCGCCGCCTCGCCGCCTGCTGGCTCGACCGCCACGACGGCCCCGCCCCCGCCGGAGGCGTGCGCATCGATCTGGTCGGCATCGTCGTGCCGCGCAGGGGCACCCCCGTGCTCACCCATGCCCAGGGGGTGGCCTGATGGGATTCGCCCGCACCTGTTCCGTCGCCCTCGTCGGCGTCGAGGGCGTCGTCGTCGAGGTCCAGGCGGACCTCGAACCCGGGGTCGCCGCCTTCACCCTCGTCGGCCTCCCCGACAAGAGCCTCAGCGAGAGCCGCGACCGGGTTCGTGCGGCCGTGACGAACTCCGGAGCCGAATGGCCCCAGAAGAAACTGACCGTCGGCCTCAGCCCGGCGTCCGTTCCCAAGGGGGGATCCGGGTTCGACCTGGCCGTGGCCGCGGCCGTGCTCGGCGCCGCCGAGCGCATCGACCCCCGGACCGTCGCCGACCTCGTCCTCATCGGCGAGCTCGGGCTCGACGGACGGGTCCGCCCGGTCCGCGGGGTCCTCCCCGCCGTCCTCGCCGCCGCAGACGCCGGATACGACCAAGTCGTCGTTCCCGAACAGGCCGCGGGCGAGGCCTCGCTGGTGCCCGGCGTCTCCGTCCTCGGCATCCGCAGCCTCCGCCAGTTGATCGCCGTCCTCAGCGGCGAGCCCGTCCCGGAGGAGGACATCGCCGACAGCCGGACCGACGTCGTGCTCAACGGGCTCCTCGCCCCCGGTGCCGGCCTCGGCAGCGGACTCGTGACCGATCCGACCGACACCGAAGGGCCCGACCTGGCCGACGTCGCCGGCCAGCGCCGTGCCCGCCTCGCCCTGGAGGTCGCCGCCGCCGGCGGCCACCACCTGTTCCTCTCCGGGCCGCCGGGCGCCGGGAAGACCATGCTGGCCGAGCGGCTCCCCGGCATCCTCCCGCCCCTCACCCGGCAGGAGTCCCTGGAGGCCACGGCGGTCCACTCCGTCGCCGGCATCCTGCCGCCCGGGGAACCCCTCGTCCGCCGTGCTCCTTACTGCGCACCCCACCACTCCGCCACCATGCAGTCCCTCGTCGGCGGGGGGAACGGGCTTCCCCGGCCCGGTGCCGTCTCCCTGGCCCACCGGGGCGTCCTGTTCCTCGACGAGGCCCCCGAGTTCTCCGGCAAGGCACTCGACGCGCTCCGCCAACCCCTCGAATCCGGGCACGTCGTCATCGCCCGCGCCGCCGGCGTCGTCCGTCTCCCCGCCCGCTTCCTCCTCGCGCTCGCCGCAAACCCCTGTCCCTGCGGTCGACACGGCCGGTACGGCGCGGGCTGTGAGTGCCCCGCCTCCCTCGTCCGCCGCTACCAGGCGCGCCTTTCCGGACCCCTGCTCGACCGCGTCGACCTCCGCGTCGAAGTGGAACCCGTCAGCCGTGCCGACCTCCTCGGCCGCACCGGCCCGGGCGAGCGCACCGCCACCGTCGCCGACCGCGTCCGCGAGGCCCGCGCCCGAGCCGTGACCCGTCTCGCCGACACGCCCTGGCGGGTGAACGGCGAGATCCCCGGGCACGAGCTCCGCACCCGTTACCTCGCCGCACCCGGAGCGCTCGCCGCTGCCGAGCACGATGTCGAGCGCGGCCTCCTCACCGCCCGTGGTCTCGACCGCGTCCTCCGCGTCGCCTGGACCGTCGCCGATCTGACCGGGCACGACCGACCCCGAAGCCAGGACGTGGCCCTCGCCCTCGAACTCCGCACCGGTGTTGCCCGCGGAGCGTCCTGCGGAGCGGGGGAGCGCGCATGACCACCCCCACCGTCACCGCCCTCGCCGATGAGCGGCTGGCCCGCGCCGCCCTCAGCCACGCGGTCGAGCCCGGCGACGAACACGCCGGGCGGTGGCTCCGCCAGTACGGCGCCGCCGACTTCCTCGGCCGCCTCCTTGCGGAGGGCGACGGCAATCCCTCCGCGCCCTTCCCCGGCACCGGACCGAAGCGCATCGCCTCCTGGCGCCTCCGTGCCGCTTCCGCCCGCCCCGCACACGACCTCGACGCCGTCCATGCGCTCGGCGGCCGTTTCCTCGTCCCCAGTGACCTCGAGTGGCCGGGTCAACTCGACGACCTCGGTGACGCCCGACCCCTCGGCCTCTGGGTCCGCGGCCCCGCCGACCTGCGCACCTGGGCCCTGCGCTCCGTCGCGCTCGTGGGGGCCCGGGCCTGTACCCCGTACGGTGCGCACACCGCCGCCGAGCTCGCCGCGGGTCTCACCCAGAAGGGTTGGGCCGTCGTCTCCGGTGCCGCCTACGGCATTGACGGAGCCGCACACCGGGGTGCCCTCGCGGCCTCCGGCGCCACCGTTGCCGTCCTGGCCAGCGGCGTCGACAACCCCTACCCCCGCGGCCATGACCAGCTCATCCAGCGCATCGCGGAACAAGGACTCGTCCTCGGGGAGTTGCCGCCCGGCAGCCATCCCACCCCGAGCCGCTTCATCCTCCGCAACCGGGTCATCGCCGCCCTCACCCGCGGTACCGTCGTCGTCGAGGCGCAACACCGCAGCGGCTCCCTCGTGACCGCGCGTGCAGCCGCACGGCTCGGCCGCCACACCATGGGCGTCCCCGGCCCCGTGACCAGTGCGCTCTCCGCAGGCGTCCACGAACTCCTGCGCGGCGACGCCACCCTCGTCACCGACGTCGAGGAGATCGTCGAACTCATCGGCGACATCGGCGAGCTCGCCCCCGTCCGGCGGGGTCCCGTCCTGCCCCGCGACCTCCTCGCAGCCTCGACCGCACGCGTCCTCGAAGCGATTCCCGCCGGAGGTCCGACCCCCGCCACCGTCATTGCCCGCCGGGCAGGGACCACACCCGATGACACCCTTGCCAAGCTGTACGAACTCCATTCGCTCGGCTTCGTCGTGCGGTACGGGGAAGGCTGGCGATTGACGAACACCGCCACAGAACCGTCGAACGCGCGGCGAGGCGGTACTTGACCTGGAGCATTCGGGTGAAAGGGTGACGGGGATGAACAATCGAGTTCTCTCGGCCGCATCCGGGGGGCCGACGTGTGCCGTGGCCCGGGTTCGAAGATGCGATCGACCGCGTCCACTCGGAGCGGCGCGATCCGCCGATGTTCGCGTACCGCGACGGCCCACTCACGCTACGCTCACCAGAATTCCCTCCAGGACACCCCCACCGACACACCCGACAGCAGAACGGCTCAAGGCAACGCATGCCCCAGCACACCTCCGGGTCTGACCGCGCTGCGGTGCCCCCAGCAGCCCGGGGCGCCGTGCGACCGCCCGCACCGACCTCGCTCGACGAGCTGTGGCGCTCGTACAAGGACACGGGCGACGAGCGACTGCGGGAGCAGTTGATCCTGCACTACTCGCCGCTCGTCAAGTACGTCGCCGGGCGGGTCAGCGTCGGGCTGCCGTCCAACGTGGAGCAGGCCGACTTCGTCTCCTCCGGGGTCTTCGGCCTCATCGACGCCATCGAGAAGTTCGACGTCGAGCGGGCGATCAAGTTCGAGACCTACGCCATCACCCGCATCCGCGGCGCCATGATCGACGAACTCCGCGCCCTGGACTGGATCCCGCGCTCGGTCCGCCAGAAGGCGCGCAACGTCGAACGCGCCTATGCGACCTTGGAGGCCCGTCTCCGTCGTACCCCCTCCGAGAGCGAGGTCGCCGCGGAGATGGACGTCACGCTGGAGGAACTGCATGCGGTCTTCAGCCAGTTGTCCTTGGCGAACGTGGTGGCCCTGGAAGAGCTGCTGCACGTCGGTGGCGAGGGCGGTGACCGGCTCTCGCTCATGGACACCCTGGAGGACACGGCCGCCGACAACCCCGTCGAGGTCGCCGAGGACCGCGAGCTCCGCCGGTTGCTCGCCCGCGCCATCAACACCCTCCCCGAGAGGGAGAAGACCGTCGTCACGCTCTACTACTACGAGGGCCTGACCCTGGCCGAGATCGGTCACGTCCTCGGCGTCACCGAGAGCCGTGTGAGCCAGATCCACACCAAGTCCGTCCTCCAGCTCCGTGCCAAGCTCGCCGACGTCGGGCGCTGACCGCCACGGGGCGGTCGTACAGTGGAGCGGTGCCCAGGATTCGAGCGGCCTCGGTGGCCGAGCACCGGACGATGCAGCGCGGCGCCCTGCTGGATGCCGCCCGATCCCTGCTGTCCGAGGGCGGAACGGAGGCGCTGACCTTCCCCGCCCTCGCCGAGCGCACGGGCCTCGCCCGTTCGTCGGTGTACGAGTACTTCCGATCGCGCGCCGCCGTCGTCGAGGAGCTCTGCGCCGTCGACTTCCCCGTCTGGGCAGCTGAGGTCGAGGCCGCCATGGCCGCCGCCGACGGTCCGGAGGACAAGGTCGAGGCGTACGTCCGCACCCAGCTGGAACTGGTGGGGGACCGGCGCCACCGCGCGGTGGTCGCCATCTCGGCGAGCGAACTCGATGCCGCTGCCCGTGAGAAGATCCGCGCCGCGCACGGCGGACTCGTCACCATGGTCGTGGAAGTCCTGGCCGCCCTGGGCCAGCCCCAGCCCCGTCTGGGCGCCATGCTCCTCCAGGGGGTCGTCGACGCCGCCGTCCGACGCATCGAGCTCGGTGCGGCCGAGGATCCCACGGACATCGCGGAGGCCGCCGTGAGCATGGCCCTCCACGGCGTCGGCGGCCCCCCGGCCTGACCCTTCCGGCGGACCGTCGCCCGTGCGGATGCCTGCGGAGCGCTCCTCTCCTGTGCCCCGTCCCCCGGCCCGCCGCGGGCGCCGCCCCTTCCGCGGACCCGTGCGTCCCGCCGGTTCCCCTCAGGGCGGAGAGCCCCGCGGGCGCCCGGCGGCGCCGGGCCCCCCTTCCGGTCGCTCCGGATCGACCGGGGGCAGGAGGCGCGACGGGGCCCGTCCCATCAGGAGCAGCGGGTTCAGGTACCGGGAGCCCCGCAGGAGTCCCCAGTGGAGACAGGCGCGGGGGCAGTGGGAACCCGCGGTGACCTCGGCGATCCGGGCGCCCGCTGCCACCCGGCTCCCGGCGGGGAGCAGGGGCCTCACCGGGGTGAAGGTCGTCCGCAGGGGCGGAGCGCCCGAGCGGGGCAGGGTGAGGGTGAGGACCCCACGACCCCCCACCGGGCCGGCGAAGGTGATCGTCCCCGCTGTCGGGGCCAGGACCGGAGTGCCCGGGGAGGCGGCGAGGTCGATGCCGCGGTGGCCGGCGGCATACGGGCCGGGGGGCGGTCGCCAGCCGCGGAGGACCTCCGGTGGGGGAGGGCCCACCGGCCACAAGACGGCCAGGGCCGTGAGCAGGCTGATCAGGTTCATGGAGGAAGGTTCCCCGGCACGTCTGGTTCATGACGGCATCGGACGTTTTCTGTGGACTGATCGACGCTTGTGGAGAAGCTCGTCACCCACGGCTCCTGGGGTCCCGTACACTTCCTATGGCGACTCGGGTCACCGAGTCGACTTCGCACGCCCCGCCACTCGTCTTCGAAACGGGCGGTAGCGCCTTTCGGTCCTTCGCGGCATGGCGCGCCGGGGTGTCAGGAACACAACCGAGAAACCCAAGGAGATACGGCCATGGCCGTCGTCACGATGCGGGAGCTGCTGGAGAGCGGCGTCCACTTCGGTCACCAGACCCGTCGCTGGAACCCGAAGATGAAGCGCTTCATCTTCACCGAGCGCAACGGCATCTACATCATCGACCTGCTCCAGTCGCTGTCGTACATCGACCGCGCCTACGAGTTCGTCAAGGAGACCGTCGCGCACGGCGGCTCCATCATGTTCGTCGGTACGAAGAAGCAGGCCCAGGAGGCCATCGCCGAGCAGGCGACGCGTGTCGGCATGCCGTACGTCAACCAGCGTTGGCTCGGTGGCATGCTCACCAACTTCTCCACCGTCTACAAGCGTCTGCAGCGCCTCAAGGAGCTCGAGCAGATCGACTTCGAGGACGTCGCCGCCTCGGGTCTCACCAAGAAGGAGCTCCTGGTCCTCTCCCGCGAGAAGGCCAAGCTGGAGAAGACCCTCGGTGGTATCCGCGAGATGCAGAAGGTGCCGAGCGCCGTCTGGATCGTCGACACCAAGAAGGAGCACATCGCCGTCGGTGAGGCGCGCAAGCTCCACATCCCGGTCGTCGCGATCCTCGACACCAACTGCGACCCCGACGAGGTCGACTACAAGATTCCGGGCAACGACGACGCGATCCGCTCCGTCACCCTGCTCACCCGTGTGATCGCCGACGCCGTCGCCGAGGGCCTCATCGCCCGCTCCGGCGCCGCGACCGGCGACTCGAAGCCGGGCGAGAAGGCTGCCGGCGAGCCGCTCGCCGAGTGGGAGCGCGACCTGCTCGAGGGTGAGAAGAAGGCTGACGAGGCTCCGGCCGCCGACGCCCCGGCCACCGAGGCTCCGGCTGCCGACGCCCCGGCCACCGAGGCTCCGGCTGCCGAGGCTCCGGCCGCCGAGGCTCCGGCCGCCGACGCCGAGCAGGCCTGACCCTTCCGGTCCCTCAGGACCTTCGGGTGACGACGGCGGGGGCCCACGAAGCTCCCGCCGTCCACCCGTGGACCCGCCCGATCTTTCAGACTTCGAGAGAGAAACAGACTCATGGCGAACTACACCGCCGCTGACGTCAAGAAGCTCCGCGAGCTCACCGGCGCCGGCATGATGGACTGCAAGAAGGCCCTGGACGAGGCCGACGGCGACGTCGACAAGGCCGTTGAGGCCCTGCGCATCAAGGGCCAGAAGGGTGTCGCCAAGCGCGAGGGCCGCTCCGCCGAGAACGGCGCCGTCGTCTCCCTCATCGCCGACGACAACACCTCCGGCGTCCTCGTCGAGCTGAAGTGCGAGACGGACTTCGTCGCCAAGGGCGACAAGTTCCTCGCCGTCGCCAACGCGCTCGCCGCCCACGTGGCCGCGACCTCCCCGGCCGACCTGGAGGCCCTGCTCGCCTCCGAGATCGAGGCCGGCAAGACCGTCCAGGCGTTCGTGGACGAGGCCAACGCCAACCTCGGCGAGAAGATCGTCCTCGACCGCTTCGCGCAGTACGCCGACGGCTTCGTCAGCGCGTACATGCACCGCACCATGCCTGACCTGCCGCCGCAGATCGGTGTCCTCGTCGAGTTCGACAAGGAGAACGCCGAGGTCGCCAAGGGCGTCGCGCAGCACATCGCCGCCTTCGCGCCGAAGTACCTCACCCGCGAGGACGTCCCGGCCGAGGTCGTCGAGTCCGAGCGTCGCATCGCCGAGGAGACCACCCGCGCCGAGGGCAAGCCCGAGGCCGCGATCGCCAAGATCGTCGAGGGTCGCGTCAACGGCTTCTTCAAGGACGCCACGCTGCTCGGCCAGCCGTACGCCCTTGACAACAAGAAGTCCGTCCAGCAGATCCTGGACGAGGCCGGTGTCACCCTGAAGCGCTTCAGCCGCATCAAGGTCGGCATCTGAGTCCGTACGCGAACGCGACGGGCACCGGACCCCGGTAGGGTCTGAGGCAGTCGTCCGCGCACGCGCAGGACGATCGCAGATCTGACGAGGAGGCCATTGCCGTACGGGATACCGAGAGGACCCAGGGCAATGGCCTCCTTCGTATGTGCACGAGGAGACATCCATGAACCAGCGCGCCGTACAGGGCGACGACAACAACGGCAAAAAGGCCGGCCGCTACATGCTGAAGCTGTCCGGAGAGGCTTTCTCCGGCGGTACCGGCCTGGGCGTCGACCCCGATGTCGTGCACGCCATCGCGCGTGAGATCGCGGCGGTCGTCCGCGACGGCGCGGAGATCGCGGTGGTCATCGGCGGCGGCAACTTCTTCCGCGGCGCCGAGCTTCAGCAGCGCGGCATGGACCGGGCCCGCTCCGACTACATGGGCATGCTCGGCACGGTGATGAACTGCCTCGCCCTGCAGGACTTCCTGGAGAAGGAGGGCATCGACTCGCGCGTCCAGACGGCCATCACCATGGGCCAGGTCGCCGAGCCGTACATTCCGCTGCGCGCCGTGCGCCACCTGGAGAAGGGCCGTGTGGTCATCTTCGGTGCGGGCATGGGCATGCCGTACTTCTCCACGGACACCACCGCCGCCCAGCGGGCCCTGGAGATCGACGCCGAGGCCCTCCTCATGGGCAAGAACGGAGTCGACGGCGTCTACGACTCCGACCCGAAGACCAACCCCGACGCGGTCAAGTTCGACGCGCTCGGGTACGGCGAGGTGATCTCCCGCGACCTCAAGGTCGCCGACGCCACCGCCATCACCCTGTGCCGGGACAACAGCCTCCCGATCCTCGTCTTCGAACTGCTCGCCGAGGGCAATATCGCGCGCGCGGTGAAGGGTGAGAAGATCGGCACGCTCGTGAGCGACCAGGGCACCCGGGCCTGACCCGAACCGGGGAACCGCCCCGCAAGGGGATGGACAGAGCCCTGCCGGTCGTACACCGTGCAGGACACAACGCGACGACACGCAGGAGCAAGTGGTGATCGAAGAGACCCTCCTCGAGGCCGAGGAGAAGATGGAGAAGGCCGTCGTGGTCGCCAAGGAGGACTTCGCCGCGATCCGCACCGGCCGTGCGCACCCGGCGATGTTCAACAAGATCGTGGCTGACTACTACGGCGCCATCACCCCCATCAACCAGCTGGCGTCCTTCTCCGTCCCGGAGCCGCGCATGGCCGTGGTGACGCCGTTCGACAAGAGCGCCCTGCGCAACATCGAGCAGGCGATCCGGGACTCGGACCTCGGCGTCAACCCGAGCAACGACGGCAACATCATCCGCGTGGTGTTCCCGGAGCTGACCGAGGAACGCCGCCGGGAGTACATCAAGGTCGCCAAGGGCAAGGCCGAGGACTCGAAGATCTCGATCCGCTCGGTGCGTCGCAAGGCCAAGGAGTCCATCGACAAGCTCGTCAAGGACGGCGAGGTCGGCGAGGACGAGGGCCGCCGCGCCGAGAAGGAGCTCGACGACACCACCGCGAAGTACGTCGCGCAGGTGGACGAGCTGCTCAAGCACAAGGAAGCCGAGCTGCTCGAGGTCTGATGAACGACTCTTCCTGGGGTGCCCCGGCCGTTTCAGGCCGCGGGGGACCCGACCAGGGGCCTGCCCCGGCGGGTCCCGCATACGATCGGCATCAGGCGGCGCAGACTCGGCCCATGCCCATCGTGCCCGACGTTCCCGCCGGCGGATTCCAGGACGGTCACGGCCGGGGGGCCGCTCACCAGAGCGGTCCCCTGTTCCGTGACGACACGCCGCACGAGCACCCACAGGAGCCCATGTCCAGCCCCACCCCGCCTCCGCCGCCCGCCCCGATGGCGCCGCGGCAGAAGAAGAGCGCGGGCCGCGACCTGGGTGCGGCCATAGGGGTCGGGGTCGGCCTCGGAGCCGTCATCATCGCGTCGCTGTTCATCTGGAAGCCGGCGTTCGTCGGAGTCGTAGCGGTCGCGGTGGTCGTCGGACTGTGGGAGCTCACCTCCCGCCTCCAGGAGCGCAAGGAGATCAAGGCCCCGCTGGTCCCGCTCGCGGTCGGTGGCGCGGCGATGGTGGTCGCCGGCTACGTCCGGGGCGCCGAAGGGGCCTGGGTGGCCATGGCCCTCACGGCGCTCGCGGTGCTCGTCTGGCGGATGACGGAGCCTCCCGAGGGCTATCTC
This sequence comes from Streptomyces sp. NPDC058872, assembly GCF_042743065.1. Taxonomy (NCBI): domain Bacteria; kingdom Bacillati; phylum Actinomycetota; class Actinomycetes; order Kitasatosporales; family Streptomycetaceae; genus Streptomyces; species Streptomyces sp. NPDC058872. The sequence continues at coordinate 47,621 of NZ_JBHYMK010000036.1, read as the reverse complement.
AAGGACGTCACGGCGGGAGTCTTCGCCGCCTTCTACGTGCCGTTCCTGGCGACCTTCGTGGCGCTGCTGCTGACCGCGGACGACGGACCGCAGCGGGTGCTGACCTTCCTGATCCTGACCGTGGTCAGCGACACCGGGGCGTACGCCGTCGGTTGGCGCTTCGGCAAGCACAAGCTCGCCCCGCGGATCAGCCCCGGAAAGACCCGGGAGGGCCTGTTCGGCGCGGTGGCGTTCGCGATGGCCGCGGGCGCACTGTGTATGCAGTTCATGATCGACGACGGTGCCTGGTGGCAGGGGTTGCTCCTCGGCCTCGCGGTGGCGGCGAGCGCGACGCTCGGCGATCTCGGCGAGTCGATGATCAAGCGCGACCTGGGCATCAAGGACATGGGCACGCTGCTGCCGGGGCACGGCGGCATCATGGACCGGCTCGACTCCCTGCTGCCGACGGCGCCGGTGGTGTGGCTGCTCCTCGCGCTCTTCGTCGGTACCGGCTGAGACCCTCCGTCGACACCGGCCGACACGGCCGCAGCGCAGCACGAGGGTCCGACGCCCCGGGACGAGGGGCGGCGGGCCCTCTCGCATGCCGGCCGTTCCCTGCACGGAAGCCTCCCCGTCCCGGGCCCACGGACTCCCCGTCCCGGGTCCACGGGCGGCTGCGACTGGGCCGAGCGGTGGACGCCCGCGGCGCGTCGGGCGGTCCTCGCGGGCCGCCCGTGCAGGATGCACCCATGGTTCCTGGGGCGCGCCGTGAGGAGAAACCCGCCCGTGCGGGTCTCGTGTTGCTGACCCTCGCGGCCGGCCAGTTCTTGATGGCGCTGGACAGCTCCGTCATGAACGTGTCCATCGCGACCGTCGCCGACGACGTGAACACGACGGTCACCGGGATCCAGGGCGCCATCACCGCGTACACCCTGGTGATGGCGATGCTCATGATCCCCGGGGGCAAGATCGGGGCGTTGATCGGACGCAAGCGGGCGTTCCTCATCGGTGCCTGTGTCTACGGGGTCGGCTCGTTCACCACGGCCCTCGCCCCGAACCTGCCCGTCCTGCTGCTCGGCTGGTCGCTCCTGGAAGGCACCGGAGCGGCGCTCATCATGCCCGCGATCGTGGCCCTGGTCGCAGGAAACTTCCCCTCCCAACGGCGTGCGGCCGCCTACGGCGCCGTGGCCGCCGCCGGTGCCATCGCGGTCGCGGTCGGTCCGCTGATCGGCGGCCTGGCCACGACCTACTTCTCCTGGCGGTGGGTCTTCGCCGGCGAAGTGCTGTTGGTGCTCGTCATCATCGTCCTCGCCCGCCGCATCACCGACGCCGTGAGCGAGCAGCGCCCGCGCATCGACCTCGTCGGCGCCCTGCTCTCCGCCGCCGGCCTCGGGACCGCCGTCTACGGAGTCCTCCGCTCCGGCGAGTGGGGCTGGGTCAGGCCCAAGCCGGGGGCCCCCGACTGGCTCGGGGTGTCCCTGGTCGTCTGGACGGTGACGGCGGGACTGCTGTTGGTCTGGCTCTTCCTCCGCTGGGAGGCGCGGCTCGTCACCCGCGGCCGGGAACCGCTCATCGACCCCGCCATGCTGCGCAACCGGCAGTTGAACGGTGGGCTGACCATGTTCTTCTTCCAGTACCTGGTCCAGATGGGCGTCTTCTTCGTCGTCCCGCTCTACCTCTCGGTCGCCCTGGGGCTGTCCGCCCTGTCGACCGGCGCCCACATCCTGCCGCTCTCCCTGGCCCTGCTCGCTGCCGCGCTCCTCGTCCCCCGGTTCTTCCCGAAGGCCTCACCACGCCGGGTGGTCCGGCTCGGCGTCTTCGCGCTGCTCGCCGGCGCGATCGTCCTGATGGCCGCGCTCGACGCCGACGCCGGTGCGGAGATCGTCACCCTGCCGCTCCTGCTGGTCGGCCTCGGCATGGGGGCACTGGCCTCCCAGCTCGGTGCCGTCACCGTCTCCGCCGTACCGGACCGGCAGAGCGCGGAAGTGGGCGGCATCCAGAACGCCGTGACCAACCTCGGCGCTTCCGTCGGCACCGCACTGGCCGGATCGATCATGATCGCTGCGCTCACCTCCTCCTTCCTGACCAGCATCGCGCAGAACCCCGCGGTCCCTCCCGACATCAGCAACCAGGCCGCCACCAAGCTGCAGAGCGGAGTTCCCTTCCTGTCGGACGAGCAGCTCCAAACGGCCCTCGACGAGGCCGGCACCGCCCCCGCGGTGACCGAGGCCGCGCTGGAGGCCAATGCCGCCGCACGCCTCGACGGCCTGCGGGCCGCGCTCGCCGTCCTCGCGGGTGCTTCCGTCCTCGCCCTGTTCTTCACCTCCCGCATCCCCGCCGTGCCCCCCGGAGCCCCGGAGGGCTGACCGCACCGGGCACCGGCGCCTGCCACACGGGTGGCACCGTGCCCGAGCCCGCGGGTGGTACGAGGCGCACGGACGGGGCGGGGACGGCGAACCGCTCCGGACGACGGTCACGGTCCTGCCGGAGGACCGCGACGTGCGGTCCGCGACGACGCGCCTGCGGAGTGATCGTGTCCACCGCCCGCCCCCTGGAACCGCTCCGGACGAGTGACGTCCGGCCGCAACGGGTCTGGTACGCCTCCTACGGCTCCCACACGGACGCGGAACGGTTCGGCCGCTACCTCGCAGGAGGGCGATTGCCGGGTTCCCCGCGCGTCTACCCGGGGTGCCGCGACGGGAGCCCTCCCGAGAGGTCGGTCGCGGTCACCCTGCCCGGACAGGTCTCCTTCGCCACCGAATCCCCCGTGTGGACGGGCGGGCGCGGGTTCTGCGACCCCACGGCGGACGGCGTGGCGTGGGGGGCGCGCACCTCATCACGGTCCAGCAGTTCGCGGACGTGGTGGCCCAGGAGACGTACCGCGAGCCTGGCCAGGACGTCGAACTGACCGAAGTCCTGGCCACCGGACGGTCGGAGCGGGGGCCCGGACGCTATGAGACGCTCGTCTGCCCCGGGGCCCTGGACGGCTTGCCGGTCCCGACCTTCACGGCCCCGTGGCGCATGGCGGACGTCGAGGTGCGTCGACCGGTGGCCGCCTACGTCCGGCAGCCTGCACACGGCCTCAAGGCGCCGTCGACCTGGAGCGACGAGGAGATCGCCGGCGACCCCTCCGACAGGCCCGGAGCGAGGGGGCACCTGACGCCCGAGGCCGTCATGGAGCTGCGCGCGGACGGGGTTCCCCGTGGGGAGGGATCGAGGGAAACCCGAGCCTCTCGGGCGGCCGGGCCGTGCGGCGATGACGCCGCCGACCCTGCTGCGGGGCCGTCTCCGGGCCGTCTCCGGGCCGTCTCCGGGCCGTCTCCGGGCCGTCTCCGGGGCCGTCCCCGGCGGCCCCGGACGGCCCAGGAGGACCACCGCCGGAGGCCGGAGCCCCTGGGGACCGGGAAGTGTCTGCGACACTGGTAGCACCATGCCCAAGCCCGGAGAACTCACTTTCGTCGCCCCCCGCGGAGCCAAGAAGCCGCCGCGGCACCTGGCCGACCTCACGCCCGCCGAGCGGAAGGAGGCCGTCGCCGCGATCGGCGAGAAGCCGTTCCGCGCCAAGCAGCTGTCCACGCACTACTTCGCGCGCTACGCGCACGACCCCGCCGAGTGGACCGACATCCCGGCCGCCTCGCGGGAGAAGCTGGCCGGGGAGCTGCTGCCCGATCTGATGTCCGTGGTGCGACACATCTCGTGCGACGACGACACCACCCGCAAGACCCTGTGGCGACTGCACGACGGCACGCTCGTGGAGTCGGTGCTCATGCGCTACCCGGACCGGGTGACCATGTGCATCTCCTCGCAGGCCGGCTGCGGCATGAACTGTCCGTTCTGCGCGACCGGACAGGCCGGCCTCGACCGGAACCTGTCGACCGCCGAGATCGTGCACCAGATCGTGGACGGGATGCGGGCCCTGCGCGACGGCGAGGTGCCCGGTGGCCCGGCGCGGCTCTCCAACATCGTCTTCATGGGCATGGGCGAGCCGCTCGCCAACTACAAGCGCGTGGTCGGGGCGATCCGCCGGCTCACGGACCCCGAGCCGGACGGGCTCGGGCTGTCGCAGCGCGGCATCACCGTCTCCACCGTCGGCCTCGTGCCGGCGATGCTCCGCTTCGCCGACGAAGGCTTCAAGTGCCGCCTCGCGGTGTCGCTGCACGCCCCGGACGACGAGCTGCGCGACACCCTCGTGCCCGTCAACACGCGGTGGAAGGTGCGGGAGGTCCTGGACGCGGCCTGGGAGTACGCCGAGAAGTCCGGGCGCCGGATCTCCATCGAGTACGCCCTCATCCGGGACATCAACGACCAGGCGTGGAGGGGCGACCTGCTCGGCCGGCTGCTCAAGGGCAAGCGGGTGCACGTCAACCTGATCCCGCTGAACCCGACGCCCGGGTCGAAGTGGACGGCGTCGCGGCCGGAGGACGAGAAGGCCTTCGTCGAGGCCATCGCCCGCCACGGGGTTCCGGTGACCGTTCGGGACACCCGGGGACAGGAGATCGACGGTGCCTGTGGACAGCTCGCGGCCGCCGAGCGCTGACCTTGTAGTCTGAGCTCGAACACATCTCCATATTCCGACAGGGGAGCGCCACAGCGCTGAGAGTGCGGTCACCGTAGGACCGCAGACCCTCTGAACCTCGCCCAGGTCATTCTGGGTAGGAAGTTCGGTCGTAACTCAAGCTGTTGCGCCCTGCCCGCGTCCGGCCTCCGCCGGGTGCGGGCGGGGCCGCGTCTCTTCCTGGTCATGCCCAGGAGGAAAACCAGTGAGCATCAAGAAGGCCGCTGCCGTCGCGTTCGTCGCGGCGCTCGGCGTCACCAGCCTCGCCGCGTGCGGCGCCGAGGACGCGGGGAGCACGGCGGGCAAGACCGAGGCGCCCGCGCCCAAGACCGTCACCCTCGTCAGCCACGACTCCTTCAACGCCTCCGAGGAGGTGCTGGCGGAGTTCACGAAGCGGACCGGCTTCAAGGTCAAGGTCCTCAAGAGCGGTGACGCGGGCGAGGCCGTCAACAAGGAGATCCTGACCAAGGGGTCCCCGCAGGGCGACGTCTTCTTCGGCGTCGACAACACGCTGCTGTCCCGCGCCCTCGACAACGGGATCTTCGTCCCGTACGAGGCGAAGGGCCTGGACCGGGTGCCGGCGGTGTACCGGCTCGACGAGGAGCACCGGGTCACCCCGATCGACTCCGGTGACATCTGCGTCAACTACGACAAGGCGTACTTCGAGGGCAAGAAGCTGGCGCCGCCGGTGACCTTCGACGACCTGGCGAAGCCGGAGTACAAGGACCTGCTGGTGGTCGAGAACCCCGAGCGGTCCTCCCCGGGCCTGGGCTTCCTCCTCGGCACGGCCGCCGCCTACGGCGACGAGGGCTGGCCCGAGTACTGGAAGAAGCTCAAGGCCAACGGCGTGAAGACCGTCGACAGCTGGGAGCTCGCCTACAACCAGGAGTTCTCCGGCTCGGCCGGCGGCAAGCAGGCCAAGGGCGACCGGCCGCTCGTCGTGTCGTACGCCTCCAGCCCGCCGGTCGAGGTGCTCTACGGCGAGCCGCAGCCGAAGGTGGCCCCCACCGGGGTCTCCACCGGCACCTGCTTCCGGCAGACCGAGTTCGCGGGCCTGCTGAACGGGGCCAAGAACCCCGAGGGCGGCAAGGCGCTGATCGACTTCCTGATCTCGAAGGAGTTCCAGGAGGACATGCCGCTCCAGATGTTCGTCAACCCGGTGGTGCAGGACGCGGCGCTGCCGGAGCTCTTCACCCAGCACGGCGTGGTCGTCGAGAAGCCGGAGACCATGGCGCCCGAGAAGATCGCCGAGAAGCGTGACCCGTGGATCCAGCAGTGGTCGTCGCTCGTCCTGAAGTAGGACGGGCCGTCCGGGGGAACGCGGCGCGGCTGGGGCTGATGGCCCTTCCCGTCGCGTTCTTCGGGGTCTTCTTCGCCTGGCCCGTCGTGTCCATCGTGGACCGCGGACTGCGCCCCGACGGCGTCTGGCGGCTCGGACGGATCGGCGAGACCCTGAGCCGACCGGACGTCCTCGACGTGCTCGGCTTCACCGTGTGGCAGGCGTTCGCCTCCACCGGACTCACCCTGCTCGTCGCCCTGCCGGGGGCGTACGTCTTCGCCCGCTTCGACTTCCCCGGCAAGGGCGTGCTGCGGGCCGTCGTCACGGTGCCGTTCGTGCTGCCGACCGTCCTGGTCGGCACGGCGTTCCTGGCGCTCGTCGGGCGGGGCGGGCTCACCGACGACCTGTGGGGGCTGCGGCTCGACACGACGGTGTGGGCGATCCTGCTGGCGCACGTCTTCTTCAACTACGCGGTCGTCGTGCGGACCGTCGGCGGCCTCTGGTCCCAGCTCGACCCCCGCCAGGAGGAGGCCGCCCGGGTGCTCGGGGCCTCCCGCTGGACGGCCTGGCGGGCCGTGACGCTGCCCGCGCTCGTGCCGGCGGTGGCGGCTGCCGCACTGATGGTCTTCCTCTTCACCTTCACCTCCTTCGGCGTCGTCCAGATCCTCGGCGGGAACGCCTACTCCACCTTGGAGTCGGAGATCTACCGGCAGACCGCACGGCTGCTCGACCTGCCCACGGCCGCCGTCCTGACGCTGGTGCAGTTCGTGGCGGTGGGAACGATCCTCGCCGTGCACGCAGGGGTGGTGCGGCGCCGGGAGAGCGCACTGCGGCTCGTCCCGCCGGAGCGCACGGCGCGCAGGCCGAGCGGTGTCGGGCAGTGGGCGCTGCTCGCGGGCGTGCTGCTCTCCGTGGCGCTGCTGATCCTGTTGCCGCTGGGCGTGCTCGTCGAGCGGTCCTTCGCCGGGCCCGACGGCTACGGCACGCGCTACTACCGGGCGCTCGGCTCCCTCGACGAGGCCGGCACCTTCCTCGTCCCGCCCTTGGAGGCGATCGGGAACTCGCTGCGGTACGCGGTGGCCGCCACCGCCCTGGCGGTGCTGATCGGCGGGCTCGCCGCGGCGGCCCTCACCCGGCGGGCCGGGAGGCTGGTGCGGGGCTTCGACGCCCTGCTGATGCTGCCGCTCGGGGTCTCCGCGGTCACCGTCGGCTTCGGTTTCCTCATCACGCTGGACGAGCCGCCGCTCGACCTGAGGGCCAGCTGGATCCTCGTCCCGCTCGCACAGGCCCTGGTGGGCGTTCCCTTCGTGGTGCGGACGATGCTGCCCGTCCTGCGTGCGGTGGACGAGCGCCTGCGGGAGGCGGCGGCCGTGCTCGGGGCCTCGCCGTGGCGGGCCTGGCGGGAGGTCGACCTGCCCCTGGTGCGGCGGGCGCTGCTGATCGCGGCCGGCTTCGCGTTCGCGGTGTCTCTCGGCGAGTTCGGGGCGACCGTCTTCATCGCCCGGCCCGACAGCCCGACCCTTCCGGTGGCGGTGGCCCGGTTGCTCGGCCGCCCCGGCGAGCTCAACTACGGCCAGGCCATGGCCCTCTCGACGATCCTGATGGTGGTGTGCGCGGTGTCCCTGTTGCTGCTCGAACGGCTCCGCACCGACCGGACCTCCGGGGAGTTCTGATGTTGAGGCTCGACGGGGCGACCGTACGGTTCGGGGAGCGGGTCGTGCTCGACGCGGTGGACCTGGAGGTCGCCGAGCACGAGATCGTGTGCGTGCTCGGCCCGAGCGGCAGCGGCAAGTCCACGATGCTCCGGGTCGTTGCCGGGCTCCAGCACCTCGACGGGGGCCGGGTCCTGCTCGGCGATGCCGACCAGGACGGGGTCCCGGTGCACCGGCGGGGCGTCGGACTGATGTTCCAGGACCACCAGCTCTTCCCGCAGCGGGACGTCGGCGGCAACGTCGCCTTCGGGCTGCGGATGCGCGGGGCCGGGAAGGCGGAGCAGGCGGAGCGGGTGCGGGAACTGCTCGACCTCGTCGGCCTCCCGGGTGCCGAGCGACGATCCGTCGGCGCGCTCTCCGGCGGTGAGCAGCAGCGGGTCGCACTGGCCCGGGCGCTGGCGCCCCGGCCCCGGCTGCTGATGCTCGACGAGCCGCTCGGCCAGCTCGACCGGGGGTTGCGGGAGCGGCTCGTCGTCGAACTGCGACAGCTCTTCGGGCGGCTCGGGACCACGGTCCTCGCCGTCACCCACGACCAGGGCGAGGCGTTCGCGCTCGCCGACCGGGTCGTGGTCATGCAGGACGGGCGGATCGCCCAGTCGGGTGCGCCGGCCGAGGTGTGGCAGCGGCCCGCGTCGGAGTTCGTGGCCCGGTTCCTCGGCTTCGACAACGTGGTGGCGGCCCGGGTGACCGGCCCGGTCGCGCAGACCGTGTGGGGGAAGGTACCGGTGCCGGACGGTTCCCCGGAGGGGGAGCGGCGGCTCCTGGTCCGCCCGGGCGGGGTGCGGATCGTGCCGGAGGGACCGGTCTGGACGGTCGAGTCCCGTACCTTCCGGGGCAGCCGGGTCCTCGTACGGCTGCGTCCGGCCGACGGGCCCGTACTGGAGGCCGAGCTCCCGTTCGGGGAGGCTCCGGAGGAGGGCGCCGGGGTCGCGGTGGAGTTCCGGGCGGAGGACGTCGTGGTGTTGGCCGGCGACACCCCGTAGAGCTGCTCGACCGCTTCCACCGCGACGTCGTGCCCGGCCCGGCGGTTCGGTGGCGCACCGCCCGCACGGGCGGAACCGAACCGTCGGCGTGCTCCCTAGGCGTCCGGGGGCAGCGGGGCGCGAGCCAGCCGTTCCAGCGCGTCCGGGGCCTCGTCGATCGACTCCACCAGGGCGATCCGCGCTGCCATCGGGCGGCCCGCGGCCAGGCTCTCCAGGAGGGGCCAGGCCGGCAGCCGGGCGGTCCAGTGGGCGCGGTTCACCAGGACCATCGGGGTCGGGGCGCCGCGGGACCCGTAGTAGTTCGGGGTCGCGTTGTCGAAGACCTCCTGGACCGTGCCCGCCGCGCCCGGCAGGAAGACCACGCCCGCCGTGGAGCGGGCGAGGAGGCCGTCCTCCCGGGTCGCGTTGGCGAAGTACTTGGCGATGTGGCCGGCGAAGGGGTTGGGCGGTTCGTGGCCGTAGAACCAGGTGGGAATGCCGACCGAGTCCCCGCCGTGCGGCCACAGCGCCCGTACCGCGAAGGCGGCGCGGGCCCAGTCGGTCACCGAGGGGAGGAAGGACGGGGTCTGCGAGAGGAGGGCGAGCGCTTCGGCGAGGACCTCGTCCCGGAAGGGGGCGAGGTAGGCGCCGAGGTGGGCGGCCTCCATCGCGCCGGGACCGCCGCCGGTCGCCACGGTCAGTCCGGAGCGGGCCAGGGTCCTGCCGAGCCGCGCGGCGCCCGCGTAGGCCTTCGTGCCCCGGCCCATGGCGTGGCCGCCCATGACGCCGACGACCCGCTGTCCGTCGAGCAGCTCGTCGAGGGCGTCGGAGACGGCGTCGTCGTGGAGGGAGCGGAGCATCGAGGAGAAGATGTCGCCGTCGGCCTTGGTCCGGCCGAACCAGGCGTACGCCCGTGCGTCCGGGGTCTCCTCGTAGTCGGCGTGGGCGATCCCCTCGAAGAGTTCCTCCGGGGTGTAGAGCCGTGCCCGGTACGGGTCGAAGGGAAGCTCGGGGACGGGCGGGAAGACGAGTGCCCCGTCGGCGCGGACCTTTGCCGCCGCCTCCGGCTGCATCGGGCAGCCGAGGAAGACGGCACCGGTGGTGATCGCGGTGAGCAGGGCGAAGGTCCGGTCGGTGAGGTCGATCGACTGGATCCGCTGACCGGCCAGTGAGCCCGGTCGGGCGACGACGGCGTCGAACTCGGCGAGCGTGTCGATTTCGCGTCCGCGCCCGCGCGGGCCGGGCGGGCGGTGGGCAGGGGGGTGCGTCGCCATGGGCCCACGATAGGGGCCGCCGGGCACGGCGGCCCCTCGTGAGGGCGTCTCAGCCGGTCAGCGGTAGTGCTGCCAGTTCGGCGACCGCCCAGGTCAGCGGCGCGAAGACGGCCAGCAGGGCGCCGGCGCGCAGCAGGGCCGCGGAGCGCAGGACCGTGGTCGGGGCGCCGATGCGGAGGAGGGCCGCGGTGGTGTGGGCGCGGCCCTGTCGGGATTCCAGCGCCGCGGTCAGCAGGGTGGCCGTGGTGCAGGCCAGGATCAGGGCCGCACCGAGGCCCGTGAGCGGGCCGAAGGCGCCGGAGCCCCCCTTCGCGTCGTACAGCGCCGCCGCCGCGAGGGTTCCGGAGACCACGGCGCTGACCACTCCGAGCGGCCGGCCGATGCGGCGGGACTCGTCCATCAGCACGCGACCGGCGAGCAGGCGGACGGCGCCCGGTCGGGCCGCTTGGAGGAGCCGGCCGCAGCCGTGGGCGAGCCCGGGGCCCGCCAGGGCGAGGCCCACCGTGGTGAGCACCCAGCCGAGGAGGACGCCCGCCGGGTTGCCGTCGAAGCGCCCCGGCAGGGGAAGGCCGCCCCCGGCGCTCGGGGCGCCGCTCCGGCTCGCGTACGTCTCGATCGCGAGGCCGACCGCGACCAGGGTGACGCCCCAGGGCAGCCCGGACGGCGTCTTCTTCTCCGCACCCTCCGCTGCGGTGGGCGCGGTCCGGGGGCGCAGCGCCAGACCGGCTGCCACGGCGGCGACGACCGGGAGCACGGCGAGCAGGGTGAGGGCGGCTGCCAGCGGCACCGGCCGGTCGGCGGCGAGGAGCTCGGCTGCCGCCCCGTCGAAGGGGAGGCCGGTGACGTCGCCGCGCAGGTGCAGGTAGGAGAGGAGCGCGACGGCGGAGCCGAGGGCGCAGGCGATGGCCGTCGAGGCGGCGGCGATCGCGGTCAACCGGGCCGGTCCGAGACCGACCGCGGAGAGACCGGGCCGGGGCCGGGTGCTGGGGTCGGTGCGGGCCACGGCGACGGCGAACTGGACGGTGGCGGCGAGCGGGAGGACGCACCACAGCAGCCGCAGCAGCGAGGTCGAGGACTGTGCCGGGTGCCCGACGGCGTACCCGAGGGTGCAGAGCAGGAGGAAACCCACCCCGGCAGCCGCGGCGGCGACGAGCAGCCGGCGCGTCAGGACGAGGGGGTGGGTCCCGCGGGCTAGACGGAGAGCGAGCACGCGGCGACGCCCTCCGCCCCTGAGGCCGGGGGCACGGTGCCGACCAGGCGTCCGTCGAGGAGGGCGACCGTGCGGTCGGCGAGCGCCGCCACCTCGGTGTCGTGGGTGGCGAGGAGCAGGGTGATGCCGTGGGAGCGGGCCGCGGCCGTCAGGGTGCGCAGGAGCTGGGCACCGTCGGCGCGGTGCAGGGCTGCGGTGGGTTCGTCGGCGAAGAGGACCGACGGGGTGCTGACGAGGGCGCGGGCGAGGGCGATCCGCTGGCGTTCGGACCGGGTGAGGGCGTGCGGTCGCTTGCGGGCGCAACCGCCGATGTCGAGCCGCTCCAGCCACTCCAGGGCGGCGGTCCGCGCGGCCCGGTGGGGGGTGCCGCGGAGCAGCAGCGGCAGGGCGGCGTTCTCCCAACCGGTGAGTTCGGGGACGAGGCCGGGCTCGGGGTCGATCCACCCGAACCGGTCGCGGCGGAGCCGTTCGCGCTGGAGAGGGCTCAGGGCGTGCACGGGGCCTCCGTCGAACCAGACCTCGCCCTGCTGGGCGACGAGCTGGCCGGAGAGGCAGCGCATGAGGGTGGTCTTGCCGCTGCCGCGCGGGCCCGTGAGGGCGAGGACCTCGCCCGCACGGACGTCGAGGGAGACGCCGCTGAGGGCCTCCGCACCGTCCAGGGAGCAGTGCAGGGAACGCGCCCAGAGCACGTCGTTGTCCGGTGGGGCCATCGCGTTCACCTCGATGTCGGATCCGATCTGTGTTCCCCCGTCCGGGGGAACGAAGGACGGGCCTGTCGGTCACTGGGCACCGTAAGGATTCAGATCCGCTCATACGGACAGCACACGGCCCGGGCCGCCGCCATCCACTCGGATGGCCGCAGACCCGGGCCGGGGTCACGCCGTGAGGGCGGCGTGATGCCGGGGGCTCCTAGAGCTTGGTCCAGGCCTCGGTGAGCACCGTGCGCAGGATGCCCTCGATCTCGTCGAAGGTGCCCTGGTCGGCGATCAGCGGCGGGGCCAGCTGGATGACCGGGTCGCCACGGTCGTCGGCACGGCAGTACAGGCCGTTGTCGAACAGCGCCTTCGACAGGAAGCCGTAGAGGACGCGCTCGGTCTCCTCGTCCGTGAAGGACTCCTTGGTGACCTTGTCCTTGACGAGCTCGATGCCGTAGAAGAAGCCGTTGCCGCGGACGTCGCCGACGATCGGGAGGTCGTGCAGCTTCTTCAGGGTGTCGAAGAAGTTGCCCTCCTGGTCGAGGACGTGCTGGTTCAGGCCTTCCTTGTCGAAGATGTCGAGGTTGGCGATCGCGACCGCCGAGGACACCGGGTGGCCACCGAAGGTGTAGCCGTGCAGGAAGGTGTTGTCGCCCTTGTAGAAGGGCTCGGCGATGCGGTCGGAGACGATGCAGGCACCGATCGGGGAGTAGCCCGAGGTCATGCCCTTGGCGCAGGTGATCATGTCCGGCACGTAGCCGAACTTGTCGCAGGCGAACATGGTGCCGAGGCGGCCGAAGGCGCAGATCGTCTCGTCGGAGACGAGCAGCACGTCGTACTGGTCGCAGATCTCGCGGACGCGCTGGAAGTAGCCGGGCGGCGGCGGGAAGCAGCCGCCGGCGTTCTGCACCGGCTCCAGGAAGACGGCCGCGACGGTGTCGGGGCCCTCGAAGAGGATCTGCTGCTCGATCTGGTCGGCGGCCCAGCGGCCGAAGGCCTCGGGGTCGTCGCCGTGGATCGGGGCGCGGTAGATGTTGGTGTTCGGCACCTTGTGCGCGCCGGGGACCAGCGGCTCGAAGGGGGCCTTCAGGGCCGGCAGGCCGGTGATGGACAGGGCGCCCTGCGGGGTGCCGTGGTAGGCGACCGCACGCGAGATGACCTTGTACTTGGTGTGCTTGCCCTGCAGCTTGAAGTACTGCTTGGCGAGCTTCCAGGCGGTCTCGACGGCCTCGCCGCCGCCGGTGGTGAAGAAGACCTTGTTGAGGTCGCCCGGAGCGTAGTCCGCGAGGCGCTCGGCGAGCTCGACGGCCTTGGGGTGCGCGTACGACCACACGGGGAAGAACGCGAGTTCCTGGGCCTGCTTGTACGCGACCTCGGCCAGTTCCTGGCGGCCGTGTCCGGCGTTGACCACGAAGAGACCGGCGAGACCGTCGAGGTAGCGCTTGCCCTTGTCGTCGAAGATGTAGGTGCCTTCGCCACGCACGATGGTGGGGACGGGCGAGTTCTCGTACGACGACATGCGGGTGAAGTGCATCCACAGGTGGTCGTAGGCGGTCTTGGAGAGGTCCTGGGTCACGGTTATCGGGTTCCCCACATATAGGTCTGCTTCTTGAGCTTGAGGTAGACGAAGCTCTCGGTGGAGCGCACCCCGGGGAGGGTGCGGATGCGCTTGTTGATCACATCCAGGAGGTGGTCGTCGTCCTCGCAGACGACCTCCACCATGAGGTCGAAGGAGCCCGCGGTCATCACCACGTACTCGCACTCGGCCATGGCCGTCAGTGCTTCCGCGACCGGATCCAGGTCACCCTCGACGTTGATGCCGACCATCGCCTGCCGTCGGAAACCCACGGTGAGGGGGTCGGTGACGGCGACGATCTGCATGACGCCCTGGTCGAGCAGCTTCTGGACGCGCTGGCGCACGGCGGCTTCGGAGAGGCCCACGGCCTTTCCGATCGCCGCGTAGGGACGGCGACCGTCCTCCTGGAGCTGTTCGATGATCGCCAGGGAGACGGCGTCGATCGTCGGGGACGAACCGGTTCCGGTTCTTGGGTCTGTGCTTCGACTGGCCACGGCTTCACTGTGCACCGAGATGGGCAGTCATGCAAGCCCGAAGCGATGTAATTCGTTGCGATCGGCTTCAGATCTCACTGAATCCGAAGTTACGGGGGGTCGGGGCTGTTGAAAGCGTCAGTCGAACGATTAGGCTGGGGTGTCTCGCCCATCGGGACGCCGCACAAGGATGTGCGAAGACAGAACGTGACAGGAGGGGTGGCAAGTGACCACCGAGCTGCGCCGGCTGCGTAACTACATCAACGGGGAGTTCCGCGACGCGGCCGACGGCCGCACCATCGACGTGGTCAACCCGGCGACCGGCGAGGTGTACGCCACCTCCCCGCTCTCCGGCCAGGCCGACGTCGACGCCGCCATGGAGGCCGCCGCCGCGGCGTTCCCCGCCTGGCGCGACAGCACGCCCGCCGAGCGCCAGAAGGTGCTCCTCAAGATCGCCGACGCCTTCGAGGAGCGTGCCGAGGAGCTGATCGCGGCCGAGGTCCAGAACACCGGCAAGCCGGTCGCCCTCACCGCCAGCGAAGAGGTCCCGCCGATGGTGGACCAGATCCGCTTCTTCGCCGGTGCCGCCCGCATGCTCGAAGGCCGCTCGGCCGGCGAGTACATGGAGGGCATGACCTCCATCGTCCGGCGCGAGCCGGTCGGCGTCTGCGCGCAGGTCGCGCCGTGGAACTACCCGATGATGATGGCCGTCTGGAAGTTCGCCCCGGCCCTCGCCGCGGGCAACACCGTCGTCCTGAAGCCCTCGGACACGACCCCCGCGTCGACGGTCCTGATGGCCGAGATCATCGGCCAGATCGTCCCCAAGGGCGTCTTCAACGTCGTCTGCGGCGACCGCGAGACGGGCAAGGCCATGGTCGAGCACCCGACCCCGGCGATGGCCTCCATCACCGGTTCGGTCCGCGCCGGCATGCAGGTCGCCGAGTCGGCGGCCAAGGACGTCAAGCGCGTTCACCTGGAGCTGGGCGGCAAGGCCCCGGTCGTGGTCTTCGAGGACACCGACATCGAGAAGGCCGTCGAGGACATCTCGGTCGCCGGTTTCTTCAACGCCGGCCAGGACTGCACGGCCGCGACCCGCGTGCTCGTGCACGAGTCCATCCACGACGAGTTCGTCGCCGCCCTCGCCAAGGCCGCCGCCGACACCAAGACCGGTCAGCCCGACGACGAGGACGTGCTCTACGGCCCGCTCAACAACGCCAACCAGCTGAAGCAGGTCGCCGGCTTCATCGACCGCCTCCCGGCCCACGCCAAGGTCGAGGCCGGCGGTCACCGCGTCGGCGAGAAGGGGTACTTCTACGCCCCGACCGTCGTCTCCGGTCTCCAGCAGGACGACGAGATCGTGCAGAACGAGGTCTTCGGCCCGGTCATCACCGTCCAGTCCTTCACGGACGAGGCCCAGGCCCTGGAGTTCGCGAACGGCGTCGAGTACGCCCTCGCCTCCTCCGTCTGGACCAAGGACCACGCGCGCGCGATGCGCATGTCCAAGGCCCTCGACTTCGGCTGCGTGTGGATCAACACCCACATCCCGCTGGTCGCCGAGATGCCCCACGGCGGCTACAAGAAGTCCGGCTACGGCAAGGACCTCTCCGCCTACGGCTTCGAGGACTACACGCGCATCAAGCACGTCATGACCTCCCTCGGCTGATCGACCCGAGCCCCGCGCGGCCCCGGCACCCTTGGTCGACAGGGTGTCGGGGCCGCGCTCCGTCGCTCGACGGACCGTCCATTGCCGCAGGTGGCGGCGGGCCGGGATGCTGCTCCGGTGAGAGCGACAGCCAGGAAACACATGTCCCGTCGGTCCCTGCTGCGCGGCTTCGGCGCCGCCGGGGCCGGAGCCCTGCTCGCCGGCTGCGGGGTCCCCGCCGCCTACATCGACGCGGGCGACCGGGCGGGCAGGGACCTCTCGGCGCGGGACCGGACGCTGGACTTCGCGAACTGGCCGCTCTACATCGACACCGATGACGACGACCCGTCGAAGCGGCCGACCCTGGACGCCTTCCGGAAGCGGACCGGAATCTCCGTCCACTACACCGAAGAGATCAACGACAACGACGAGTTCTTCGGCAAGATCAGCCCGTCCCTGATGAACCACCAGGAGACCGGACGGGACCTGATCGTCGTCAGCGACTGGATGGCCGCCCGCTTCGTCCGCCTCGGCTGGGTCCAGGAGATGGACCGCGCCGTCCAGCCGAACGTCGCCCGACACCTCGACCCCCAGCTGCGCGAGCCGGCCTTCGACCCCGGTCGACTGCACAGCGTGCCCTGGCAGTCCGGGATCACCGGCATCGCCTACAACCGCCGGAAGCTCGGCCGCGAGCTGCGGTCCACCCGGGAGCTGTGGGCCGATGACCTGCGCGGCAAGGTGACCCTGCTCTCCGGCCTCGACGAGTCCTTCGCCCTGCTCATGATGGGCAACGGCGTCGACGTGACCCGGTGGACCGGCGACGACTTCCACGCCCTGTGCGAACAGGTCGAGGAGCTCGTCGCGACGAAGCACATCCGGCGCTTCACCGGGAACGACTACATCAAGGACCTCTCCAGCGGTGACGTGCTCGCCTGCCAGGCGTACTCCGGCGACGTCCTCCAGCTCCAGGCCGACAACCCGGACATCGAGTTCGTCGTTCCCGAGGAGGGCGCCGAACTGTGGGCCGAGTCGCTGATGGTGCCCAACCTCGCCCAGCACAAGTCCAACGCCGAGAAGCTGGTCGACTACTACTACGAGCCCGAGGTCGCCGCCGAGCTGGCCGCCTGGGTCAACTACGTCTGCCCGGTTCCGGCCGCCCAGGACGTCCTCGCCGATTCCGGGGACGAGGAGCTCGTGGCGCTCGCGGAGGACCCGCTGATCTTCCCGGACGCCGACATGAGGAGCCGGCTCGCCATCGCCCGGGACATCACCGCGGAGGAGCGCCAGGCCTTCGCGAAGAAGTGGAACTCGATCGTCGGGCTGTGAGGGGGCGCGGGGCCGGGCCGGGGGAGGACGAAGGGTTCGGCAGCGGTCCCGCGCGTCACCGGGAGGAGCGGACCGCCCCCCCATTTCTGAACGTGTTCAAGAGTGGCGTACGGTAGGCCCATGAGCGACACGAACGGGTCTCAGGCCCTTCTCGCGCGCATCCGCGCCTGGCTGGTCGTCTTCGTCATCTGTCTGGTCCTGAGCGGGGCCACCGCCTTCCCGCTCGTCACCGAACTCCGCCTCCTCGACTCCTCGTTGGACGGTTGGGCCGCACCGGTCGGCGAGCTCCTGCCGAGGTTCGCCGACTGGATCGACCGCGTGGAGGGCAGTCTCCGGGCCGCCGACGAGCAGGCTCCGTACCTGCTCTACGGCTACGACTGGCTGGCCTTCGCCCACCTCGTCATCGCGGTCGCCTTCTACGGCCCCTACCGCGACCCGGTCCGCAACGTCTGGGTCATCGAGTTCGGCATGATCGCCTGTGTCGGCGTCATTCCGCTCGCCCTGATCTGCGGCCCCCTCCGGGGCATCCCCTTCTGGTGGTCGGTCGTCGACATGTCCTTCGGCGTCATCGGCATCCTGCCGCTGCTCCACGTGCGCCGGTTGACCAAGCGGCTGGAAGCGCTCCAGCGGGGTGCCGTTCCACCGGAAGCCGGCCGGCCGAACGGCACCCGCCCGGAAGCGGTCCGGGCGAACGGGGCGTAGGCCGCCGCCCGCGGGCCCGCTACGGCTTGCGTCCCACCGCGCCGAACTGCGCCACCACGGCCCCCTCCGCGGAGCGCCAACGGGCGCAGGACACGATGCCCGGCTCCAGGAGGTCGAGGCCGTCCAGGAAGGAGGCGAACTCCTCCTGGGTGCGCGCGGTGATCGGCGGGGTCGCGTTCTCGTTCCAGAAGGCCATCGCGGCCTCGTTGCCCTCGCCGCCGAGCTCCGGTTCGAGGGTCGGGTGGGTCAGGACCAGGTGGCTGCCGGAGGGAACGGCGGCCATCAGGGTCCGCACGATCGACCGGGCCTCGTCGGTGTCCTGGACGAAGTTGAGGATGCCGAGCATCATGACCGCGACCGGCCGGGACAGGTCGAGGGTCGCGGCGGCTGCCGTCACGATCCGTTCCGGGGCGTGGGCATCGGCGTCGACGTACTCGGTGACCCCCTCCGGGGCGCTCGTCAGGAGCGCGCGGGCGTGGGCGAGGACGATCGGGTCGTTGTCGACGTAGACGATCCGGGAGTCCGGGGCGATCCGCTGCGCCACTTCGTGGGTGTTGTCGGCGGTCGGCAGGCCGGTGCCGATGTCCAGGAACTGGCGCACGCCCGCCTCTGAGGCCAAGTGGGTCACTGCCCGACCGAGGAACGCCCGGTCCGCGCGGGCCACTTCGCCGATGCTCGGGTAGAAACCGGTGACGGCGTCGCCGACCTGACGGTCCACCGGGTAGTTGTCCTTGCCGCCCAACCAGTAGTTCCAGACCCGGGCGTTGTGGGCGATGTCGGTGCGGATCCTGTCGTTCAAGGCCGGGCCTTTCGTAGCAGGGCGGCGAGTGTGTCGACCCGGTTCGTGGTGACCGAGTCCACCCCGTTCAAGATCAGCTTACGCATGGTGCGTGCGGTGTCGGCCGTCCATGCCGAGACCAGGTAACCGTCCCGGTGGACCCGCTCGGCCAGGGCCCGACTCACCAGCCCGAAGCGGTAGTTGAGCCAGCGGGGGCGTACCGCGTCGAGCAGCACGGGGCGGGGCGGGGCCAGGGTGGTCCAGGTCAGGGCGATCTCGGCGGCCGGGTCGGCGGCCCGCACCCGGAGCATGGCGGTGGCCCCCGCGCAGTAGTAGACGCGGTCCCCGGCCCCGCACTCGTGGACCGTGCGGACGATCGTGCGGACCGAGTCCCCGTCGCCGCCCGGCAGGTCCAGCATCAGCCGGTGTTCCCCGGCGGTGAGCAGCGCGTCGCGAAGGGTCGGCACCCCGTCGTGCGTCAGCTCGCGCACCTGCGCGTGGGTGAGCGAGGAGAGCGGCCGGTCGTGGCCCCACAGCCGCTTGAGGGTGTCGTCGTGGAGGAGAACGGGCACGCCGTCCCCGGTCAGTCGGACGTCGATCTCGACCGCGTCCGCCCCCTGCTCGATCGCCGAGGCGATCGAGGGGAGCGTGTTCTCGCGGACTCGGTACGGGTCGCCGCGATGGCCCACGGCAGTGACAGGACGCATGGGCCCATTGTCGGCTCCCGCTGCCGTCAGCGCGCCAACCAGGCGTCCGTGTACGCGTCGATCTCCGCGGCGATCCGGGCCTTGCCCGCGGGGTCGAGGAAGGAGGCCTCCACCGCGTTCTTCGCGAGCGCGGCGGTGCCGCGCTCGTCGAGGTCGAGGAGGCGTGCGGCGACCGCGTACTCGTTGTTGAGGTCCGTGCCGAACATCGGCGGGTCGTCGCTGTTGACCGTGACCAGCACGCCCGCCTCCACCATCTGCCGGATCGGGTGCTCGTCCAGGGTGGCGACGGCCCGGGTGGCGATGTTGGACGTCGGGCAGACTTCCAGGGCGATGCGGTGCTCGGCGAGGTGGGCCAGGAGGGCCGGGTCCCGGACGGAGCTGGTGCCGTGCCCGATGCGCTCGGCGCCCAGGTCGCGCAGCGCGTCCCAGACGGTCTGCGGCCCGGTCGTCTCGCCCGCGTGCGGAACGGAGTGCAGGCCGGCCGCGCGGGCCACGTCGAAGTAGGGCTTGAACTGGGGGCGCGGCACTCCGATCTCCGGGCCGCCGAGCCCGAAGGACACCAGGCCCTCGGGGCGCAGCCCCTCGGTGGTCGCGAGCCGCGCGGTCTCCTCGGCGGAGACGAGGCCGGCCTCGCCGGGGATGTCGAAGCACCAGCGCAGGACGGTGCCGAACTCGGCTTCGGCGGCCTTGCGGGCGTCCTCGATGGCCTCCATGAAGGCGCACTCGTCGATGCCCCGGCGGGTGGAGGAGTACGGGGTGATGGTCAGCTCGGCGTAGCGGATGTTCTGCCGGGCCATGTCGCGGGCGACCTCGAAGGTCAGCAGGCGGACGTCCTCGGGCGTGCGGACCAGGTCGACGACCGACAGGTAGACGTCGATGAAGTGGGCGAAGTCCGTGAAGGTGAAGTAGTCGGCCAGCGCCTCCGGGTCCGTGGGGACCTTGGAGTCGGGGTGCCGGGCCGCGAGCTCGGCGACGATCCGGGGGGAGGCCGAGCCGACGTGGTGGACGTGCAGCTCGGCTTTGGGGAGCCCGGCGATGAAGGGGTGGAGATCGGTCATCGGATCATCGTAGGCCGGGCGGTTCTCCCCCGGAGGGGAGGCCGTAGCATGGCGTGACCACGATGGGGGAGGCACATGTCCGATAATCGAGACCAGTCGCAGGGCGGGTACGACCCGGCGGACCCTTGGGCTCCGCCGAACCGCGACGGGGTGGAACTGAGCAAGCCGGTGGCCCCGTCGTCCCCGCCGGTGCACGACCAGCCCACGATGGCGGCCATGCCGGGAGTGCCGGGCGAGGACGTCCCGCCGCCGCCGGTCGCCCCGGGCGGCCCGGCGACCGCGCCCGGGGCCTACGGCTATCCTGCGGACGCTTCCGGTGGTTACGGCTACCCTCCGGCGGCTTCGGCCCCCACCGCGCCGGGGTACGGATACCCCGGTTACGCACAGCCCGGCTACGGGCAGCCCGGTTGGCAGCAGCAGCCCTCCAACGGCATGGGCACGGCCGCGATGGTGCTCGGCATCGTCGCGGTCGCGGGCTTCTGCCTGTACGGCCTGGGAATGATCCTCGGCATCCTGGCCTTGATCTTCGGCGTCATCGGCCTGAAGAAGGTCGGACGGGGCGAGGCGACGAACCGGGGCATGGCGATCGCGGGCATCGTGCTCGGGGCGATCGGCACCGTGGTGAGTGCGGCCTTCCTGGGCCTGGTGATCTGGGCGGTCGCCCAGGACGGGGTGGAAACCGGGTACGACGAGGGGTCGTCCGAGTCGGACGTCGTGCTGGAGATCGAGCGCTGACCCCGCACGAACACGGAGGGCCCCGCACCGTTCTCGGTGCGGGGCCCTCCTGCGTCAGTCGGCCCGGAGCCGGTCCCGTGCCTCCATCAGGGCGAAACCCAGGAGGTTGAGGCCCCGCCAGCGGGCCGGGTCACCGGCCCCGGGGGCGTCCGCGGCGAGTCCGATGCCCCAGATGCGATCGAGCGGACTGGCCTCGACCAGCACCCGCTCGCCCGTCCCCAGGAGGTACGCGCGCAGGGCCTCGTCCGAGGAGAACTTGTGGACGCTGCCGGTGACGACGATCTCGAAGCGCTCCCGCTCCCAGGTGGCCTCGTCGAATCCCCGCACCAGCCGCCCCGCCTTCTTGGCCTCCGCGGGCGTGCGGGCTTCCACCGCCGCCCGCTCCGCTCCGGCGTCCCGGAAGAGCCGTGCCTTGGCCGCCATCATCCAGTGTTCGGCGGTCGCGTAGGTCACGCCGTCGACGGTGAAGGGCGCCGGCCACCACTGGCTCAGACAGCTGGCCGAGAGTCGTCCCCCGGGGTGTGGGCGGTGTCCCCAGAAGTGCAGCCACTTCACTCGGTCACCCCTGCTGACCTGCTGTGTCAGCTCTTCGAGCTTACTCATGCATGCGAGTCTGGCAGGCGCCACGGACACTCCGTACGGAGATTTTCCGGCCACCTCGACACATGGTCGACCGATTCCGTCGCGTAACCAAAAGGCAACAACGGAATCACTTGTTGACGGGCCGTCCCTCTGTCAGGATCGGCACTCAATTCGAGCTGGGACAACGGAGAGCGTCATGGGCAACCGCTTCCAGGTGACGGACCGCTTCGCGGACGGCGCGCAGTACATCGGCGGAAGGCTCCGCGCGGGAACCTCGGACCGGTCACACAGCGTGATCGATCCGGCGACGGGCGAGAGTGCGTACACGTATGCGCTCGCCTCCACCGCAGACGTCGACGAGGCGGTGGCCGCCGCCAAGGCGGCCTTCCCCGGCTGGGCCGCGGCCACCCCCGGCGAGCGCTCCGACGCGCTGCACCGGCTCGCCGGCGTGCTCGCCGAGTGGGCCCGGGACATCGCCGAGGTCGAGTCGCTCCAGTGCGGCAAGCCCCTGAAGCTGACCACCGAGTTCGACGTGCCCGGCACGATCGACAACACGGCCTTCTTCGCGGGGGCCGCCCGTCACCTCCAGGGCCAGTCGGCCGCCGAGTACAGCGGTGACCACACCTCGTACGTCCGGCGCGAGCCGATCGGCGTGGTGGGTTCCATCGCTCCCTGGAACTACCCGCTCCAGATGGCTGCCTGGAAGATCCTCCCGGCGATCGCCGCCGGCAACACGATCGTCCTCAAGCCGGCCGAGCTCACCCCGCTGACCTCCCTGATGTTTGCGCAGGCGGCGAAGGAAGCGGGCATTCCGGACGGTGTGATCAACATCGTCAGCGGTTCCGGGCGGGTCGTCGGCGAGCACCTCGTCGGCCACCCCGACGTCGTCATGACCTCCTTCACCGGTTCCACCCCGGTCGGCAAGCGGGTCGCCGAGGTGGCCACCGCCACCGTGAAGCGACTCCACCTCGAACTCGGCGGCAAGGCCCCCTTCCTCGTCTTCGACGACGCCGACCTGGAGGCCGCCGCCCAGGGTGCGGTCGCGGCCTCCCTCATCAACAGCGGCCAGGACTGCACCGCGGCGACCCGCGCCTACGTCCAGCGCCCGCTCTACGAGGCCTTCGTCGCCCGGGTCGCCGAGCTCATGGAGACCGTCCGGGTCGGAGACCCCTTCAAGCCGGGCACCGACCTCGGTCCGCTGGTCAGCCACCGCCACCGCGACGCCGTCGCCGGCTTCGTCGAGCGCGCCCGCGGCTACGCCAGGGTCGTCACCGGGGGCGAAGCCCCTGGTGGAGAGCTGGAGAACGGCGCGTACTACCGTCCCACCCTGATCGTCGACGCCGCGCAGGACAGCGAGGTCGTGCAGTCGGAGATCTTCGGCCCGGTTCTGGTGGCCCTGCCCTTCGACAGCGATGACGAGGGCATTCGACTGGCCAATGACACCCCCTACGGCCTCGCCGCCTCCGCCTGGAGCCGGGACGTGTACCGGACCAACCGCGCCACGAGGGAGATCAAGGCCGGCTGCGTGTGGGTCAACGACCACATTCCGATCATCAGTGAGATGCCCCACGGCGGCACCAAGGCCTCTGGATACGGAAAGGACATGTCGGTGTACTCCTTCGAGGAGTACACGCAGGTCAAGCACGTGATGTTCGACAACACTGCGGTCGCCGAGAAGGACTGGCACCGCACGATCTTCGGGGACCGATAGCCGACACCGCCGCCCGACCAGCGGCGCAACCATCCCGAAAGGGCACAGCGCATGGAGCAGTACGAGCCCGACAGCCTGTCCGCCGCGCAGTTGGCGGCGATGCGGCGCAGCATGACGAGCGGCCGGGGCGCGCTCAGCCGCCGTTCGATGCTGCGCGCGGGCGGCGCCGGTGCGCTCGTGATCGGCGGACTCGCCGGTCTGAGCGCCTGCGGCATCCCGCCGGCCAAGCGGGAGGGCGAGGGGCCCGCGTCCATCGACGTCTCGGACAAGGAGAAGAGCCTCGCCTTCTCCAACTGGACCGAGTACATGGACGTCAGTGAGGACGGGAAGTCCCGCCCGACCCTGGAGGAGTTCGCCAAACGCACCGGGATCAAGGTCAAGTACACCGAGGACATCAACGACAACGTCGAGTTCTTCGGCAAGATCAAGCCGCAGCTCGCGGCCGGCCAGGACACCGGCCGTGACCTGATCTGCGTCACCGACTGGCTCGCCGCCCGCATCATCCGGCTCGGCTGGGCACAGAAGCTCGACCCGGCCAACCTCCCCAACGCCTACGCGAACCTGTCCCCGCAGTTCCGCCGCCCCGACTGGGACCCGGGCCGGTCCTACTCGTACCCGTGGACGGGCATCTCCACCGTCATCGCGTACAACGTCAAGGCGACCGGCGGCAAGAAGGTCGACTCGGTCACCCAGCTCCTCGACGACCCCGCGCTCAAGGGCCGGGTCGGCTTCCTCACGGAGATGCGCGACTCCGTCGGCATGACCCTGCTCGACATGGGCAAGGACCCCGGGAACTTCACGGACGCCGACTTCGACACGGCGATCGGGCGCCTCCAGAAGGGCGTCGACAAGAAGCAGATCCGCCGCTTCACCGGCAACGACTACACCTCCGACCTGGACAAGGGCGACATCGCCGCCTGTCTGGCCTGGGCCGGCGACGTCATCCAGCTCCAGGCGGACAACCCGGACATCAGGTTCGCCGTTCCGTCCGCCGGATACATCACCTCCAGCGACAACCTGCTGGTCCCCGCGCAGTCCCGGCACAAGGCCAACGCCGAGAAGCTCATCGACTACTACTACGAGCTTCCCGTCGCCGCCCAGCTCGCCGCGTACATCAACTACGTCTGCCCCGTCGACGGGGTGAAGGACGAGCTCGCCAAGATCGACCCCGAGCTCGCCGACAACACGCTGATCCTCCCGGACAAGGCCATGGCCGCGAAGTCCCACGCCTTCCGCTCGCTCAGCAGCGAGGAGGAGACGGCGTACGAGGAGAAGTTCGCCAAGCTCATCGGCGCCTGAGTCCGGCCTCGTCCACCTCTCTCACTCCCCTGGGACCGCAACCCATGACTGACAAGAACACCGGCGGCGACGTCCGTCTCACCGGGATCAGCAAGACGTACGGCTCGTTCACCGCCGTCCACCCGCTCGACCTGACCGTCCCGCAGGGCTCCTTCTTCGCCCTGCTCGGCGCCTCCGGCTGTGGAAAGACCACCACGCTGCGCATGATCGCCGGCCTGGAGGACCCGACCACCGGTTCCGTCTTCCTCGGCGACACCGACGTCACCGACCTCCCGCCGTACAAGCGGCCGGTCAACACCGTCTTCCAGTCCTATGCGCTCTTCCCGCACATGGACGTCTCCGAGAACATCGCCTTCGGTCTCCGCCGGCGCGGCATCAAGTCGGTGAAGAAGCAGGTCGACGACATGCTGGAGCTCGTCCAGCTCGGCGACAAGGCCCGGCACAAGCCGCACCAGCTCTCCGGCGGCCAGCAGCAGCGCGTCGCCGTGGCCCGCGCGCTCATCAACCACCCGCAGGTGCTCCTCCTCGACGAGCCGCTCGGCGCCCTCGACCTCAAGCTGCGCCGCCAGATGCAGCTGGAGCTCAAGCGGATCCAGACCGAGGTCGGCATCACCTTCGTGCACGTCACCCACGACCAGGAGGAGGCCATGACGATGGCCGACCAGGTCGCGGTGATGAACGGCGGCCGGGTGGAGCAGCTCGGCGCCCCCGCCGACCTCTACGAGAACCCGCAGACCACCTTCGTCGCCAACTTCCTCGGCACCTCCAACCTGATCACGGCCGAGGTCCTGGAGACCGGGACCGACGTCGTCGTGACCGCGGGCGGCGGCAAGCTGAAGCTCCCTGGGGACCGCTGCGCCTCCGCCGTCCGCCAGGGCGGCACGGTGCTCCTCGGCGTCCGTCCGGAGAAGATCTCGCTCGCGCACGTCGACGACGCGGGGAAGATCGCCGACGGTCGCAACCGGGTGACCGGCCGGATCGTCGACTCCTCCTTCATCGGCGTCTCCACCCAGTACGTGGTGGACTCGCCGGCCGGTGAGGAGATCCAGGTCTACGAGCAGAACATCGAGCGGGACGCGCGCCTCGTTCCCGGCGCCGAGGTGGTCCTCCACTGGAACCCGGCCCACACCTTCGGCCTCGACGCGACGCAGGACATCGACGCGGGCGTGGAGACGGTGGAGGACGCCGGATGAGCACTCCCACGCTGACGAAGGCGGACGCGGCGCCGGTCGAAGAACCGGTTCTGCGCAAGCCTTCCACCCGCAAGCGGCTCGTCCCCTACTGGCTGCTGCTGCCCGGCATCGTCTGGCTGCTGGTCTTCTTCGCGCTGCCGCTCGTCTACCAGGCCTCGACCTCGGTGCAGACCGGCTCCCTGGAGCAGGGCTTCGAGGTCACCTGGCACTTCCAGACCTACTGGGAGGCCTTCCGGGAGTACTGGCCGCAGTTCGTCCGCTCCCTGCTGTACGCCGGGACCGCGACCCTGCTCTGCCTGCTGCTCGGCTACCCGCTGGCGTACCTGATCGCCTTCCGGGCCGGTCGCTGGCGCAACGTGCTGCTCGTCCTCGTCATCGCGCCCTTCTTCACCAGCTTCCTCATCCGCACGCTCGCGTGGAAGACGATCCTGGCCGACGACAGCCTCGTGGTCGACGCGCTGAACGCGCTGCACGTCCTGGACGTCACCAGCTGGCTCGGCTGGACCGCGGGCGACCGCGTCCTCGCCACCCCGATGGCGGTCGTCTGCGGCCTCACGTACAACTTCCTCCCCTTCATGATCCTGCCCCTCTACACCTCCCTGGAGCGGATCGACGGCCGTCTGCACGAGGCCGCGCAGGACCTGTACGCCTCCCCGGTGACCACCTTCCGCAAGGTGACCTTCCCGTTGTCGATGCCCGGCGTCGTCTCCGGCACCCTGCTCACCTTCATCCCGGCCAGCGGTGACTACGTCAACGCCGAACTGCTCGGCTCGACCGACACCAAGATGGTCGGCAGCGTCATCCAGTCGCAGTTCCTGCGCGTCCTCGACTACCCGACGGCGGCCGCGCTCTCGTTCATCCTGATGGCGATCGTGCTGGGCATGGTCACCGTGTACATCCGCCGTGCCGGAACGGAGGACCTGGTCTGATGCGCTGGCTGCGGAAGAACCTCGTCGTCATCGCGGGCCTGTTGACGCTCGCGTACATGATCCTGCCCAACCTCGTCGTGATGGCGTTCTCCTTCAACAAGCCGAAGGGACGCTTCAACTACTCCTGGCAGGAGTTCTCGTTCGACGCCTGGACGGACCCCTGCGGCGTCGCCGACATGTGCGAGTCGCTCTCGCTCTCGCTCCAGCTCGCCGCCTGGGCGACGCTCGGCTCGGTCGTCCTCGGCACGATGATCGCCTTCGCGCTGGTCCGCTACCGCTTCCGGGCGCGCGGCGCGATCAACTCGCTGATCTTCCTGCCGATGGCGATGCCCGAGGTCGTCATGGCCGCCTCGCTGCTCACCCTCTTCCTCAACATGGGGATCGAGCTGGGCTTCTGGACGGTCCTCATCGCCCACATCATGTTCTGCCTGTCGTTCGTCGTGACGGCGGTCAAGGCCCGGGTCATGTCGATGGACCCGCGCCTCGAAGAGGCGGCCCGCGACCTCTACGCGGGGCCCGCGCAGACCTTCCTGCGCGTGACCCTGCCGATCGCCGCGCCCGGCATCGCCGCCGGTGGGCTGCTCGCCTTCGCGCTCTCGTTCGACGACTTCATCATCACCAACTTCAACGCGGGCTCCACCGTCACCTTCCCCATGTTCGTCTGGGGCTCGGCGCAGCGCGGAACCCCCGTTCAGATCAACGTCATCGGCACCGCGATGTTCGTCCTTGCGGTACTGGTGGTCGTGGCCGGTCAGATCATCACGAACCGGCGCAAGAAGACAGCAACGGCCTGACCGAACCCCGGTCGGGCACCGAAGGAGTTGGAAACCATGGCCCCAGTCGCCATGCGTCTCGCTGCACAATCTCTCTCCGACGCCCAGCCCGTCCCCTTCTGGCTGGAAGACCCCGGCAAGCCCGGAGCCCTGCCCGCCCTCACCGGCACCGAGAAGTGCGACCTCCTCGTGGTCGGCGGCGGATACAGCGGCCTGTGGACCGCGCTCCTCGCCAAGGAGCGCGACCCCTCCCGGGACGTGGTGCTGATCGAGGGCCGCGAGGCGGGCTGGGCCGCCTCGGGCCGCAACGGAGGCTTCTGCGCGGCCTCCCTCACGCACGGCTTCGGCAACGGCCTCTCCCGCTGGCCGGGCGAACTGTCGAAGCTGGAACGGCTCGGCGAGCGCAACCTCGACGCCATCGAGGAGGCGGTCGCGCGCTACGCGCTGGACTGCGAGTTCGAGCGCACCGGCGAGATCGACGTGGCCACCGAGCC
Organism: Streptomyces sp. NPDC058872; assembly: GCF_042743065.1. Lineage (NCBI taxonomy): Bacteria > Bacillati > Actinomycetota > Actinomycetes > Kitasatosporales > Streptomycetaceae > Streptomyces > Streptomyces sp. NPDC058872. The sequence continues at coordinate 19,977 of NZ_JBHYMK010000036.1, read as the reverse complement.
CTACCAGGTCGACGAGCTGCACGAGTGGTACGAGGAGGCCGAGCGGCTCGGCCTCGCGGACGGCCTGGAGCTCCTGGACCGGGACGCCGTGCGGGCCGAGGTCGACTCCCCGACCTTCCTCGGCGGGCTGTGGGACAGGCGGGGGGTCGCCATGCTGCACCCCGCCAAGCTGGCCTGGGGCCTGAAGCGGGCCTGCCTCGACCTGGGGGTGCGGATCTACGAGAACACGCCCGGCCTGCAGCTCGCCTCCGCGGGCGCCGGCATGGGCGTCCGCACCCCGTACGGCAAGGTGCTGGCCCGTCGGGTCGCGCTCGGCACCAACGTCTTCCCCTCGCTGGTCAAGCGGGTCCGGTCGTACACCGTCCCGGTCTACGACTACGCCCTGATGACCGAACCGCTCAGCCCCGAGCAGCTCGCCTCGATCGGCTGGAAGAACCGGCAGGGCCTCGGCGACTCCGCCAACCAGTTCCACTACTTCCGGATCACCGCCGACCACCGCATCCTGTGGGGCGGCTACGACGCGGTGTACCCGTACGGCGGCAAGGTCAGCGCCGAGATGGACCACCGGCCGGAGACGTACCTCAAGCTCGCCGAGCACTTCTTCCGCTGCTTCCCCCAGCTGGAGGGGCTCCGCTTCAGCCATGCCTGGGGCGGCGCGATCGACACCTGCTCGCGCTTCTCCGCCTTCTTCGGCACGGCGTACCAGGGGAAGGTGGCGTACGCGGCCGGCTTCACCGGCCTCGGCGTCGGCGCCACCCGCTTCGGCGGGGACGTGATGCTGGACCTGCTCGCGGGGGAGCGCACCGAGCGCACCGACCTGGAGATGGTCCGCTCCAAGCCGCTGCCCTTCCCGCCCGAGCCGGTCGCCTGGGCCGGCATCGGGATCACCAAGTGGTCGCTCGCCCGTGCCGATGCGAACGGCGGCCGGCGCAACCTGTGGCTGAAGGCCATGGACCGGCTCGGCCTCGGTTTCGACAGCTGATCGCCTGTGACGCACGTCACAGGTGACGTGCGGTCGGAGTCGCGTAAGAGGAGCCCCCGTACCCGCTCTCTCCCCGTGGACATCGAGTCCACGTGGAGAGGAGATCGTCGCGATGACTGGTACGGGGGCTTCTGGCGTCAGGGCTGCGGTGGCGTGGCTGACCTCGGTCGCACCGGATCCCGACGCCTGCCGGTGGGAGTGGGAGCGCAACTCCCACGGGGTCGTGCTGTTGCCCGCCGGGAAGCGGTGGGACGTGCTGATCCTGCCGGGGGAGCTCGGTCACCCCACCCTCGACGTGCTGACCCGGCTCGTGGACCGGCCGGGCCCGGTCCTGGCCGACTTCGGGGACGCCCGCATGGGCTTCTTCGTCCCGCCGGGGACCGTGGCCCGCTGGCTGGGCACCGGGGTGCGCGGTGCGGGCGTCGGGACCTGGGTCGTGGTCCCGTACCCGGGCCGGGTGACCGGCGGGGTGCGTTGGCTGGTGGCGCCGGACGGTCTGGGCACCCTCACCGACGCCTCGCTCCTGGAGTTGGCGATGCACGAGGCGGCGGGCCGGCTGGCCAGGGGCGAGGGGGAAGGGGGTGGTGCCTGAACCGGACGCCGAGCCGGCTCCGCGCCGGTCCCCGCCCCCGGTCTCGAAGCGAATAGAGGTCTTGACCACTTGATTGGTCTGGACCATGCTGTGGCGCGCTCCACCTCGATTCCCCCACTCCCGGAGGCAGTTGTGGACCGCACCAGACCCCTCACCCTGCTGTTGGCGGGCGCCCTCGCTGCCGGCGGGCTCCTCGCCCTGACCCCCGCGGCCCAGGCCGCCGACACCGAACTCGCCCGCAACGGCGGCTTCGAGGCCGGCCTCGACGGCTGGACCTGTACGGCGGGCAGCGGCACCGCCGTCACCTCACCCGTCCACGGCGGGACCAAGGCCCTCCAGGCCGTTCCCGCCGGCAGCGACAACGCCCGCTGCTCCCAGACCCTCACCGTCAAGCCGAACTCCAGCTACGTGCTCAGCGGTTGGGTGCGCGGGAGCTACGTCTACCTCGGCGCCACCGGCACCGGCACCACCGACGTCTCCACCTGGACGGCCTCCGCGCCCGACTGGCAGAAGCTCACCACCTCGTTCACCACCGGTGCCTCGACCACCGCCGTCACGATCTACACCCACGGCTGGTACGGCACCCCCGCCTACCAGGCCGACGACCTCTCCCTCTACGGGCCCGGCGGCGACCCGGTCCAGCTTCCGGCCGCCCCCACCGGCCTCACGGCGGGTTCGCCGACCTCCACCTCCGTACCGCTCGGCTGGGCCGCCGTCCCCGGCGCCACCTCGTACCACGTCTACCGGGGCGGCACGAAGGTCCTCACGGTCACCGCGCCCTCGGCCACCGTCTCCGGGCTCACGCCCTCCACCCCGTACACCTTCCAGGTCACCGCCGCCAACAGCGCCGGCGAGTCCCCGAAATCGACCGCCGTGACCGCGACGACCACCTCGGGCGGCGGCGGGGGCGGCGGGCTGCCCCCGCACGCCCTCGTCGGCTACCTCCACACCAGCTTCGCCAACGGCTCCGGCTACACCCGCATGGCGGACGTCCCCGACTCGTGGGACGTCATCAACCTCGCCTTCGGCGAACCCACGTCGGTCACCTCGGGCGACATCCGCTTCAGCCTCTGCCCCGTGACGGAATGCCCCGGCGTCGAATCGGCCGCCGACTTCAAGGCCGCGATCAAGGCCAAGCAGGCCGCGGGCAAGAAGGTCCTCATCTCCATCGGCGGCCAGAACGGACAGGTCCAACTCGCCACCACCGCCGCCCGCGACGCCTTCGTCACCTCGGTCTCGAAGATCATCGACGAGTACGGCCTCGACGGCCTGGACATCGACTTCGAGGGACACTCGCTGTCGCTGCAGACCGGTGACACCGACTTCCGGAACCCGACCAGCCCGGTCATCGTCCACCTGATCCAGGCGGTCAAGTCCCTCAAGGCCAAGTACGGCGCCGACTTCGTCCTGACCATGGCGCCGGAGACCTTCTTCGTCCAGCTCGGCTACCAGTACTACGGCTCCGGCCCCTGGGGCGGCCAGGACCCGCGCGCCGGTGCCTACCTCCCGGTCATCCACGCCCTGCGCGACGACCTGACCCTGCTCCACGTCCAGGACTACAACTCGGGCTCCATCATGGGCCTCGACAACCAGTACCACTCGATGGGCGGCGCCGACTTCCACATCGCCATGACCGACATGCTCCTCACGGGCTTCCCGGTCGCCGGCAACGCGGACCGCTTCTTCCCGGCCCTCCGCCCCGAGCAGGTCGCCATCGGCCTCCCCGCCTCCACCCAGGCGGGCAACGGCCACACCAGTCCGGCCGAGGTGAACAAGGCCCTGGACTGCCTGACCAAGAAGCAGAACTGCGGCGCGTACCAGACCCACGGCACCTGGCCGTCCCTGCGCGGCCTGATGACCTGGTCGATCAACTGGGACCGCTACAACCAGTGGGGGTTCAGCCGGAACTTCGACGCGTACGACTGGAGCTGACCCCCAGCACCAGCAGCGAGAGGCAGAGGCTGGCGAACACGTCCAAGGGCCAGTGGAAGCCCCGCAGGACCAGTCCGGTCCCCGTCACCGCCGTCAGCAGGGCGGCGACGGGGACCAGGCGCTTCGAGACCAGGAAGGCCGCCCCGAAGTAGGCGACGGCGGCCGTGGCCGTGTGTCCCGAGGGGTAATAGCCCTGGGCCCAGGGCTCCAGGGGGCCCGGGCGCGCCGTCCACTCCTTCAGGGGGATCACCAGGAGCGGCACCACGGCCATCGCCAGGCCCGCGTGCAGGGCGGCGGCGCGGCGGCCCCGCCACAGCGCGTACCCCATCGCACAGGCCAGGACCGGCAGGGCGACCGTCAGGTTGCCGAGGTCGGAGGCGCGCTCGCTCAGCGAGCGGGGGACCGCGTCCAGCAGGGCCCGGGACAGCCGCTCGTCGATCCCGATCAGCGGGCCGTGGACGAGGACCTGCCAGGTCACGACGGCGAGGGCGACGAACGCGGAGAAGAGGACCGGCCGCCGGGGAACGGGCGGGAGCGTTCCGGGGCGGCCGGGCAGAGCGGGCTGCCGCGCGCCCCGGGGGGTGTAGGGCGGGCGGCCATCCGATCGGTGAGGAGTTCCGGAGCCCGAGGGTCCTGCGGTGTGCGCGACGGCACGCAGCGGGCGGGTCCGGGGAGGCTCCGCCCCGGAGGTTTCTCTCATCCGGGACGACCGTACGGTACGGAAGCGGGGGGCCGACAGCAGGACACGCGTCCCGCCATCGGCCCCCCACAGAGTCTTCACACCGTGCGCCGGATCGGCCCTCAGACGCCCGCGAACGCGTTCTCGATGATGTCGAGGCCCTCGTTCAGCAGGTCCTCGCCGATGACCAGCGGCGGCAGGAAGCGCAGCACGTTGCCGTAGGTGCCGCAGGTCAGGACCAGCAGGCCCTCCGCGTGGCAGGCCTTCGCCAGCGCGCCGGCGGCCTCCGCGTACGGCTCCTTCGTCGCCGGGTCCTTCACCAGCTCGATGGCGATCATGGCGCCGCGGCCACGGATGTCACCGATGATCGGGAACTTCTCCTGCATCGCGGTGAGGCGGGCCTTCATGACCTCCTCGATGCGCTTGGCCTTGCCGTTGAGGTCGAGCTCCTTCATCGTCTCGATGGCGCCGAGCGCACCGGCGCAGGCCACCGGGTTGCCGCCGTAGGTGCCGCCCAGGCCGCCGCCGTGGACGGAGTCCATGATCTCGGCGCGGCCGGTGACGGCGGCGAGCGGCAGACCGCCCGCGATGCCCTTGGCGGTCGTGATGAGGTCCGGGACGATGCCCTCGTCCTCACAGGCGAACCACTGGCCGGTGCGGCAGAAGCCGGCCTGGATCTCGTCCGCGACGAAGACGATGCCGTTGTCGTTGGCGAACTTCACGATCGCCGGCAGGAAGCCCTTGGCCGGCTCGATGAAGCCGCCCTCGCCGAGCACCGGCTCGATGATGATCGCGGCGACGTTGTCGGCGCCGATCTGCTTGCTGATCTGGTCGATCGCCTGGGCGGCGGCCTCGGGACCGCAGTTCTCGGCACCGGTGGGCCAGCGGTAGCCGTAGGCCACCGGCACGCGGTAGACCTCGGGCGCGAACGGGCCGAAGCCCTGCTTGTACGGCATGTTCTTCGCCGTCAGCGCCATCGTGAGGTTCGTCCGGCCGTGGTAGCCGTGGTCGAAGACGACGACGGCCTGGCGCTTGGTGTACGAACGGGCGATCTTCACCGCGTTCTCGACCGCCTCGGCGCCCGAGTTGAAGAGCGCGGACTTCTTGGCGTGGTCGCCCGGGGTCAGCTCGGCCAGCGCCTCGCAGACCTCCACGTAACCCTCGTACGGCGTCACCATGAAGCAGGTGTGGGTGAAGTCCTGCAGCTGCGCGGAGGCGCGGCGCACGACGGCCTCGGCGGAGGCGCCGACCGAGGTCACGGCGATGCCGGAGCCGAAGTCGATCAGACGGTTGCCGTCGACGTCCTCGATGATCCCGCCGCCGGCCCGCCGGGTGAAGACCGGCAGCGTGGAACCCACGCCGCCGGCGACCGCGTCGAGACGGCGGGCCTGAAGCTCCTGCGACTTCGGACCGGGGATGGCGGTGACGATGCGCCGCTCCTGCGGGACAGCGTTCATGCGGGGCTCCTGGGGGTGTTCTGGACGCACTTGTGGGTTTCCTCCGCAGGCTAGGCGCGGCGACGGGGGAGAAGCATGCGCCGATCGGGAGTGGTGGCGGCGTGTCGTTGTCCGAGATGGACATGGCGACCCCGCCGTCGCCCTTCGCGTCCCCCCGCCCCTCCCCGTGCCGTCCGTCCGCCCGCCCGCTCCACGGGCCCACGGTGCTCCTCGGCCGTACCGGAGGGCTCCTCGGCCGTACGGGTGGTCGAATCCCCTCCGGAGCGCCCCGGGCGCACTAGATTGACGGTGGCACAGACGCGGCGACCTGGCTGGTCAGGGGGCAGGGGTTCATGGAGACCGACGGCACGTACGAGTCACGCGACACCAAGGGGGGCGCGGTCCCGCGCCCGACGGCGCCGCCGACCGACGGCCGCAGCGGGGCGACCCCGCCGCCGCACCTGCCACCGGGCCGTGCGCACCGGCCGACCGGGGGCGGTCCGCCCGGTGCGCCCCCGCGCCCGTCGACACCGCCGCAGCAGCCCCCGGCGACCGCGCCCCCGGCCCCCGCCACCCCGCCCGCCGTCGCCTGGATCGACGCGCCCCGGCCCGAGGCCGCGCCCGGCACCTGGCGCTTCAGGCACGTGCCGCCGCCACCCCCCAGGGAGGCGCGGAAGCTCGCCCCCGTCACCGTGGCAGGCCTGCTGATCCCCTTGCTGCTGGGGCTGTTGATCTGGTCCGCCTGGCGGCGCGGCGCCGTCCCGTACCAGTGGATCCCGCTCGCCACCTTCACCCCCGGCGACTGGTGGTACTCCGGAACCACCTCGCCCCGCGACTGGCGCGGCGCCGAGGCCCACGTCGTCTACGACGGGCTCTTCTTCGCCGTGCTCGTCTACGCGATCGCCCGCCTCGGCGCGTGGTCCGACCTCGCCCGCCACCTCCTCGCCGACCGCCGCCCGACCGCCCGGGCCGCCCTCACGGCGGGCGCCGCACTGATCGTCCTGACCTTCGTCTGGCCGGACGCCTTCCCCGGCATCGGTTGGGAGCCGCTGCCGCTCGTCGCCCCGCTGCTCTCCCTCGTGGTGCTGCTCGGCGGCGGATACGACGTCCTCGCCTCACCCGCCCTCGTCTATCCCCTGTACGCCCTGATCACGGCCGCCGTGCTCTGGCCCTTCGCCCGCCTCGGGGGCTGGGGCGCACTCCTGCGCGCCCGGCTCGGGGCCCGCAGGGCCGCCACGGCGGCCGGAACCCGCCCGCCCCTCGACCCGGCGGCGCCCCCGCCGCTCTCGCAGTGGCCCGAGCTCAGGGCGGCCGGGCACGGCCCGGCGGCGGACCTGCTCACCGCCGAGCTCTGGGCCGGACGCATGAACGACGTGGACTGCGCACGGATCCGGCGGGCCCTGGAACCGGGCCGCACCCACCCGGGAGGCCCCGCCGCCCTGGCCGATGCCGTGCTGAGCCGGGGCGCCGCCACCGGCGCACACCCCTCGGGCGATCGCGACCTCCCGGGCCGCACCGCCGTGCACGACCTCCTCGTCGGGCAGGTCCGCATCGGCCGCTGCGTCGCCGAGCCGCGGAACCCGGCCGCTTACCGGGGCGTCGGTCTCGCCCTCGAACCGGCGGCACTCGCCACCTCGTTGCTGGTCGTCGGCCCCTCCGGCGCGGGGAAGACCGCCCGGCTGAGCGCCCCGGTCGTCGAGTCGCTCGCCCTGCAGGCCCTCACCGGCGCCTGCGCGGTCGTCGCCGTCGGCACGGCGGACGCGCCGCTCGGGCCGGACGCCGCGTACGACGTCGTGGTCCACCCGGGCGACCCGGCCTCGCCGTACGACCTCGACCCGTACGCAGGCCTCACCGACCCCGACGAAGCGGCCGAACTGCTCGCGGAGGGCCTGGTCGGCGACGTCGAGAACCTCGACACCCGGCGGGCCGCCACCACCCTCGCCCAGCTCATCGGCCCCTACCGGGCCGTGCACGGCCGCTTCCCCTCGGTGCCGGTCCTCCGGGAACTCCTCGAAGCGGGCCCGGAGACCCTCGCGGCACTCCTCGACCGGCTGCCGGTCGACGGCGCCGCCGTCATGCGGCGCGAACTGGAGGCCCGCATCCGGCAGGCCGGCACCGCCGCCGACGCGGGGCCGGTCCTGGCGGACCGCCTGTCGCTCCTCGACCGTCCGGCGTTCGCCGAGTTCTTCGGCGCCGACGGGAGCGGCGTACGGCCCTTCTCGTTGAAGTCCGTCGTCCACCATCCGCTGCGGGTCCGGATCAAGCTGCCCGCGAGCGGCCACGAGGAGGCCTCGCGGCTCCTCGCCCGGCTGGTGCTCGCCCAGTTCCTGTCGGCGGCCCGGACGGGCACCAAGCGCGCCCACTTCGTCTCCCTCGTCCTCGACGACGCCACCGGGGCGCTCACCAGGGGCACCGTCCGCTCCCTCCAGCGGCTGCGCCCGCACAACGCCGGCGTCGTCCTGGGGCTCCGCACCCTCGGAGAGGTGCCCGAGGCGCTGCACGGACCGCTGCTCGGAGCCGTCGGCTGCCGGGTGGCGCTCGCCGGCATCTCCACCTGGGACGGCCGGGGCTTCGCGGAGACCTGGGGCAAGGAGTGGGTGGAGACCACCGAGGTCGCGCACCACACGGTCTTCGCCCACCAGCCGATGACCCGGTTCATCCACTACCTGCGCAAGAAGGCCACGGGACGGGCGGTCACCACGGACGCGGTCACGACGAGGAAGGTCGAGCGGGAGCGGTGGTCCGCCTCGGAGCTCGCGCACTCCCTGCCGCCCGGGCACGCGGTCGTGTCGCTGACCACGGCCCAGGGCACGCACACGCCACCGGTACTGGTCGACCTCCGGGGCTGAACGGGGACGGCGCCGGCGCGACGCCGCGTGCCGGCGCCGCCCCGCCGGCAGCGCTCCCGCCCGTCACGGGTCCGCCACGGCCGGCCTCCGCCGGACGGAACGGGACCCCGTGCCGCTCGGCTGAGCGGACGCCCGGCGGCCCTGGCACAATCGGGGAGCGCCGCCCGGCTGGGCGGCGCCTCTCCGCCGCCGTGCACGGCTCCCCCCGGGCGCGGTCCTCGCCCAAAGGTCCGACGGTTCCCCATGCCGCCCACCCTCGCCTCGCTCGTCCAACACTCCGCCCTCAAGCTCGTCGTCCGCGCAGGTGAGGATCGCCTCGACACTCCGGTCCGCTGGGCCCACGTCAGCGAGCTCGCCGACCCCGTCCCGTACATGGAGGGCGGCGAACTCCTCCTCACCACCGCCCTCACGCTCGACGCCGAGGACCCGGAGGCGATGCGCCGCTACGTGCGGCGCCTGCTCGGTGCCGGGGTGGTCGGGCTGGGGTTCGCCGTGGGCGTCAACTACGAGGAGATCCCGTCGGCCCTGCTCTCCGCGGCGCGCGAGGAGCACCTGCCGCTCCTGGAAGTGCCGCGCAGAACTCCGTTCCTGGCCATCAGCAAGGCCGTGTCGGCCGCCATCTCCGCCGACCAGTACCGGGCCGTCACCGCTGGCTTCGAAGCCCAGCGGGAGCTGACCCGCGCCGCGCTCGCCGAAGGGCCCGAGGCCGTCGTCGACCGGCTCGCCGCGCACGTCGACGGCTGGGCCGCCCTGTACGACGCCTCCGGGACGGTCGTCGCGGTGTCGCCCGAGTGGGCGGCGCGCCGGGCCGCCCGGCTCACCCCCGACGTGGAGCGGCTGCGCGAGCGGCCCGCGCCCGCCAGTGCCGTCGTCGGCAACACGGACGACCGGGTCGAACTCCAGTCGCTCGGCACCGGGCGGCGGGTGCGCGGTGCCCTCGCCGTCGGTACCGGGGCGCCCCTCGGGACCGCCGAGCGGTACGCGGTCCACTCGGCGATCGCCCTGCTCACGCTCACGACGGAACGTTCCCGGTCGCTCCAGGCCGCGGAGCACCGGCTCGGTGCCGCGGTGCTCCGCCTGATGCTCGCGGGCCAGCCGGAGCACGCCCGCACGGTGGCCGGGGAGCTCTACGGGGGGGTGCTCGACGCCCCCTTCCGGCTGCTCGTCGCCGAGTCCGCCGGGGGAGAGGAGCCCGCCGAGCCGCCCCTGCCGGTGCTCGCCGAGGCACTGGAGGCAGCTGCCGCCCGTGCGGGCGAGGCCGTGCTCACCGTCGCCGAGACCCCGCAGCGACTCGTCGCCCTCGCCGGGGACGGGGGCGCGGTCGTCGCCGCGTGCGGGAGGTACGCGGACCGGGAGGCGGAGGAGGCCGGCGTCGTCGTCGGGCTCTCCGCGCCGGCCGGACCGAGCGCCGCGGCAGCCGCGTACAAGCAGGCCGAGCAGGCCCTCTCGGTCGCCCGGCGGCGCGGCAGGGCCCTGGTCGAGCACGAGGACCTGGCGGCGGGCTCGGTCCTCCCGCTCCTGGCCGACGACGCCGTCCGGGCCTTCGCCGACGGGATGCTCCGTGCCCTCCGGGACCACGACGCGACCGGTCGCGGTGATCTGGTCGCTTCGCTGCGCGCCTGGCTGTCCCGGCACGGCCAGTGGGACGCGGCGGCGGCGGACCTGGGGGTGCACCGGCACACCCTGCGCTACCGGATGCGCCGGGTGGAGGAGATCCTGGGCCGGTCCCTGGACGATCCGGACGTCCGGATGGAGCTGTGGCTCGCGCTGAAGGCGACGGGCGAGGACGCCGGATAGCAGCGGGTCGGGGCGCGGCGGATCGGGTCGGGTGGCTTCCACCACCCGACCGCCGGCGTCGCGCTCCCGAGCGTCGCCCGTTCTCCCGGGGCGGGTCGAGGAGGCCTGCCGCCCCGAAAGGCGCCGTACCCTGCCCGGATCCGGGCAATTTCCCTGGCCGTTCGGGCGCGCGCTCCCTAGTCTCCTGCTCATGACAAGCCCTGCCGTCGATCCGGCCCCCGACGCGGCCCCGGTCGCCCCCGCGTCCCGCACCGGCGCCGTCCCCGCCCGTCGCATCACCGGCGCCGTCTGGGCCGCGCTCGGCATCGTGTACGTGGTCTGGGGATCCACCTACCTCGGCATCCGCATCGTGGTCGAGACCCTTCCGCCCTTCCTCTCCGGCGGTGCCCGCTTCGTCACCGCGGGCCTGCTCCTCGCCGCGGTCGTCGCCTGGCGCCAAGGCGTCAGCGCCCTCAAGGCGAACCGTCGGGAACTCGGCTCCGCCGCCCTGGTCGGCCTGCTCCTCGTCCTCGGCGGCAACGGACTCGTCGTCCTCGCCGAGACCTCCGTCCCCTCCGGCCTCGCCGCGCTGCTCATCGCGGCCGTCCCCATCTGGGTCGTCCTGCTCCGCGCGACCCTCGGGGAACGCCCCGGCCCCGGTGCGGTCGGCGGCGTCCTGCTCGGCTTCGCCGGCCTCGGCGTCCTCACCCTCCCCGGTCTGAGCGGCGAGGTGAAGATCGGCGGTGTGCTGCTGGTCCTCGTCGCGGCGCTGTCCTGGTCCATCGGCTCCGTCTCCTCCGCCCGGCTGACGCTGCCCGCCAATCCCTTCACCGCGAGCGCCTACGAGATGCTGGCCGGCGGCCTCGCCGCCCTCGCCGTGGCCCTGCTGCGCGGCGAGCACCACGACCTGGACCCGGCGGCGGTCTCCGGCCGGTCCTGGGCCGCCCTCGCGTATCTGATCGTCTTCGGCTCGCTCATCGCCTTCACCGCGTACGCCTGGCTCCTCCAGACCGCCCCGGTCTCCCTCGCCGCCACCTACGCCTACGTCAATCCGATCGTCGCCGTCCTGCTCGGCGCCCTCGTCCTGAACGAGGCCCTGACCTGGCCCATCGCCCTCGGCGGTGTGATCGTCGTCGGCGCCGTCTGTCTGATCGTGTCGACCGAGCGGCGCGGATGACCTGCCGTTCCCGCCCCGTTGGCCGTTCCCGCCCCGGATTCCGTTCCCGCTCCGCCGGCGGCCCCCGGCGTGCGGAGCGGGAACGGAATCCGGGCACCGGCGCACGCGACCCGACCGGCGCCGGCGCACCCGACCGGCGCCGTCCTGCCGACCGCCGCACGACGGCCCCGACCGCCGCACGGGTACCGGCCTCCCGCCCTCACCCGTCCGCTTGGGCCAAATCGGACAGCAGCCCCGGGGTCACCACTCCACACCGGACAAACCCACGGCCGCCCGCTCGGCCCTAACGTGTCACGAGAGCAATCGCTCGCTCCCCGAAACGGAAAGGGCCGGGACGCAATGACGACCACCCACGCCTTCTGGCTCGCCGGCCGCGAGGCCACCGGCGAGGCCACCTTCGACGTCACGAACTCGTACGACGGACGTCTGGTCGGCAAGGTCAGCGTGCCCACCGAGGCCCAGGTCGAGGAGGCCGTCGCCGCCGCGCACGCCGTGGTCGACGAGTTCGCCGCTACCCCGGCGCACGTCCGCGCCGCCGCCCTCGACCACGTCTCGAAGCGACTCGCCGAGCGCACCGAGGAGATCGCCCAGCTGATCTCCGCCGAGAACGGCAAGCCCATCAAGTGGGCCCGCGGCGAGGTCGGCCGTGCCGTCTCCGTCTTCCGCTTCGCCGCCGAGGAGGCCCGCCGCTGGAACGCCGGCGAGGCCCAGCGCCTGGACACCGAGGCCGGTGGCGCGGGCCGCCTCGCCCTCACCCGCCGCATCCCCAAGGGCGTCGTCCTCGGCATCGCGCCGTTCAACTTCCCGCTGAACCTCAGCGCCCACAAGGTGGCCCCGGCCATCGCCGTCGGCGCCCCCATCATCCTCAAGCCGGCCCCGTCGACCCCGATCTCCTCCCTGGTCCTGGGCGAGATCCTGGCCGAGACCGACCTGCCGGCCGGCTCCTGGTCGATCCTGACCGTGCCGAACGACCGCATGCCCGCCCTGGTCCAGGACGAGCGCCTCCCGGTCATCTCCTTCACCGGCTCCGACAAGGTCGGCTACGCCATCCAGGAGTCCGTGCCGCACAAGCACTGCACCCTGGAGCTCGGCGGCAACGCCGCGGCCGTCGTCCTGCCCGACTGGTCCTCCGAGGCCGACCTCGACTGGGCCGCGACCCGCATCGCGACCTTCTCCAACTACCAGGGCGGCCAGTCCTGCATCTCCGTGCAGCGGGTCATCGCCGACGCCTCCGTCTACGACCGCCTGCTGCCGAAGATCGTCGCCGCCGTCGAGGCCCAGGTCACCGGTGACCCGGCCGAGGACGCCACCGACGTCGGCCCGCTCGTCGACGAGAACGCCGCCAAGCGCGTCGAGTCCTGGGTCGACGAGGCCGTCGCGGCCGGCGCGAAGCTCCTCGCCGGCGGCAAGCGCGAGGGCGCCACGTACGCCCCCACCGTGCTCACCGACCTCCCGGCCGAGGTCACCCTGGCCCGTGCCGAGGTCTTCGGTCCGGTCCTGACCGTCGCCAAGGTCGACGGCGAGGCCGAGGCCTTCGCCGCGGTCAACGACTCCGACTTCGGCCTCCAGGCCGGTGTCTTCACCCATGACCTGCAGACCGCCTTCCGCGCCCACCGCGCCCTGGAGGTCGGCGGCGTGATCGTCGGCGACGTCCCCTCCTACCGCGCCGACCAGATGCCGTACGGCGGGGCCAAGCGCTCCGGCGTCGGCCGCGAGGGCGTCAAGTACGCCATGGACGACTACACGTACGAGCGGGTGCTCGTCCTGACGGGCCTCGCCCTCTGAGGCGCAGGTCCCACCGGACCAGGCGGTCCGAGCCCACTGTGCGGGGGCTCGGGCCGCCTTCTCTTTTACCTGGCCTGAACTGCGGAGACAGTCGACCCCAGCTCGCTTCCCGCGAGGTCGCGGGAACACGCTGGGGACACGAAGGGACACGCTCCGCACGTGGCGAGCGTAGTTCTGCGTACAGACAAGGCCGGGGAGATCGCCAGCCACCAGGTGAAGTGGCGAGACCCGGCGGTGCCGGATGGCAGGTCGAGCGCTTCGACGACGAGGACGCGGCGAAGGTGTTCAAGGCCGCAGTCGAGGAGTCCGGGAACAACTGGCCACCCGGCTGGGCGGCGTCGAGCACGAACTCCACCCCAACGACGGCGGCAGCCTCCGGGACGCCGCCTGACCGACCACACCGTTTCGACGTACCGCTGCCCCGGCACCCAGGAGACCGAGGCCGGGGCAGCGGTACGTCTGGGCTCAGGAGGCGGTGAGCTCGGCCGTGACGAGGAGGGTGGCGGCGGACCGGGGGCCGTCACCGGCGGGCAGCTCCTCGACGCGGATGTCGGTGAACCCGGCCCCGTCCAGAACCTTGGTCCACACGTGCTCCTGCAACACCCACCGGTGCATGGTGGCGCTCTCGCCCTCCGGGGTCTTCGCCGGTACCTCGGCGGCCGTGACGTCCGGCTGCGCGGGGGCGCCGGACAGGTAGTGGGCGAGAGTGGAGAAGACCAGGCGCCCGCCGGGGCGTAGCGCGCAGGCCGCGGCCGGGAGCAGTTCGCGGGGGTCGGTGAAGTCCACCGCCCCGAAGACGCTGTAGAGCACGTCGTAGGCGTCTGGGTGCGCGCGAAGGTGGGTGACCACGTCCTGGTGGACGAGGTTCAGGCGCGGGGCGAGCGAGGCGTAGAGGGTGGTCGCCATGCCGTGCTGTGCCGGGGAGGCGTCCACGGCATCGACCCGGTCCGGGGTGTGGTGCACGGCCAGGTGCGCGGCGTGGCGGGCGGTGCCGGCGCCGAGGTCGGCCAGGGCCTTGCCGGTGAGGTTGCCGAGGACTTCCGGGCCCGGCCCGTCCTGCTGGCTCCAGACCCAGTGGAAGGAGTCGGGGACGGCGTGGTCCTGCGCGGCGCGGGTCCGGCCGTAGTGGTGCCATAGGTCTGTGGTCGTGGTCGTCACCCGGGTCATCCTGGCGGCACCGCGCGGGGGCTGCTGCCTGTTCGGGCGAAAGTCACCCGGGCGTGCCTCGGCGGCCCGAGCCGTGGGCCCGGACCGCCGAGATGGTCACGTGGGGGTCAGTGCGAGTCGTTGCCCGGGTGGCAGGGGCCGCAGTCGGCGGCGTCCTCCCACAGCGGGAGGTCCACCTCCCATCCGGCGCGGGTGACGAGGTGGGCGGTCTTGATGACCGACCCGTCGTTCTTCATCTCGACCTTGGGCACGTGGTGCAGGAAGTGCCCGCCGTTGTACTTGTCGCACAGCTCGGCGTAGGCGACGGTGTCCAGGATGATCGTGTGGGCACCGATGTCGACCAGCTTGCTCGGGGCGAGTCCCAGGCCCTGGCCCCGGAGGGACATGGCGGTGAGCAGGTAGGCGTAGCCCTGGCCGAGGACGCGGGTGGCCATGACGGAGTCGTACGGGTAGTCCCGCATCAGCAGGCCGACCTGCTTCTCCCAGAGGTCCGCCGGCACGATGTCACGGGGGGAGCGGGCCAGGCCGGTCATCGGGTTGGTGGTGACGGGGGTGTCGGCTGCGGTTGCCATGGTGCCTCCCTTGGATGGTGCCCCACGAGGTGCGGGGCGATGTAACGAGAACACCGCACCCGGCACCCCGACAGTGATCAACTAGCTTGCTGTGCAAGGCGTTTGCGCATTCTGCAAGCGGTCTCGACGGGTGCCGCACCGCGCCCGTACCGTGGTGGCCCCCGGTCATGTAGCAGGGGAGGGGCCAATGCCCGGTGACCCGCTCTGGAACAGTGCGAAGGTCAGGGAGTTAGTCGCTCGGCGTCAACCGGGCGGACTCGTACGGCTGGGCCGTGAGTACCGAGGATGGACGCTCGCGGAACTCGCCGAGCACCTGGGGTGCTCGGCGGCGACGGTCTCGCGGATGGAACGCCGCGCCCAGGTCACCGACCTGACGCTCATTCACCGGGCCGCGTCCACGGTGGGCGTTCCTCGACACGTCCTGGTGAGTTCTCTGGCGCCCCCGGCCCCTTCCGGACGGGCCAGCACTAGAGTGTCGGCCAGTCCGCACGCCGAGGAGGACCCGATGCGCCGCCGCTCGTTGCTCGCCGCCACGGCGACCGTCCCGGCCGCCATGCTGCTCGGCATGGACCGGGCTTTGGCCGACACCCCGCCGCCCACGGGCAGGGGCGCCCTGGACGCCCGTGTGGCCTCCGCCCGGGACCTGTACGACAAAGGGGCTCACACGCAGCTCCTCGGGCTGCTGCCGGGCCTCCTCGCCGACGGGCACGCCGCTGCCTCCTCGCGCCGCGGGCTGGATCAGGCCCGGCTGTCCTCCGTCTACAGTCTGAGCGCCGCCCTGCTGATCAAGCTCGGCTCGTACGAGCAGGCCCGCCTCACCGCCGACCGCGCGCACACCTGGGCCGAGGTGTCCGGTTCCCCGCTCGCCGCTGCCGCTGCCTCCCGCGAGCTCGCGATCGTGCTGCGCCACCAGGACCGGGGCGAGGAAGCCCAGACCCTCATGGAGTCGGCCGCGGCTCGGGTGGAGGCGACAGGGCTCCGGACCGACGCGGCGTCCTCGGCCTACGCGCAGATGCTGTGCACCCTGGCCTACACCGCCGCCCGAGGCGGCCGACGCGCCGAGGCCCTGGCCATGGCAGAGGAGGCCCGGCACGCTGCCCGCCGACTGCCGGTCATCGCGCCCGCCGGCCGTCTCTTCCCGATCAACCCGGCGGCCGTGGACCTCTACACCGTTGGGGTCCACTGGGCCCTGGGGGACGCAGGCGCGGCGCTGGAGGCCGGGCGGAAGCTTCGGCCCGAGCATTTCCCCACGGCCGAGCGGAAGGCACGCCTGGGCACGGACATGGCCCGTGCCTGGTGGGCGTGGGGCCGTCGGGAGCAGACCGCCCGCGCCCTGCTCGACGCTCACCGCGCGAGCCCCGGCGAGGTACGGGACCGGCCCGCGATCCGCAGCATCGTCACGCAGCTCGCGCAGCGGCACCCCCGTGCCGCCGGTGTCCGGGAGCTGCACGCCGCCGTGTCGGCCCCGGCGAGCTGAGTCCGTCAGCAAGCTGCCCCCGCGTCCCGAGCCGTGGCGCCCCACAGAACCCTTCTGGAACCCGAGGCCCGGCGGCTAGCAGCCTGCCGCACGACGTCCCCCAGGCCGATCCCGGTCCTGGACGGGTCGCTGCCCCGACGGCCAGGTGACCGGGTGCCGGGGCAGTGGCGTGTCGACGGTCGGGAACGTCTCCCGGACGGCTCGTATCCCTGGGAGATACGCGTTCCCTCGGATGTTCCCGTGGGAACACGGAGGTAGCCCATGGGGCCCTAGAGTTCCCCAGGACCGGCTGAACGGGGCTGACTTTTTCTGCTCCGGTGCTGGTCGGGGAAAGGCCGCAGGTCAGCGGGGGTGAGGAGCGCCCACTGTGCGGGGGCTCGGGCCGCCTTTCGCCTTTCCGGACCCGCCGCCTTTCCGGACCCGCCGAAATCGGGTACGACGGACGGGAAGCCCAAGGAGGTGTCCATGTCCGCACCCGCCCCGCGGCCCCAGGTCACCGAGCGCGAGGCCCGGCAGGTCGCCGAGGCCGCGCGCGAGCGGGACTGGCACAAGCCCAGCTTCGCCAAGGAGCTGTTCCTCGGCCGATTCCGCCTCGACCTGGTCCATCCCCACCCCCTCCCCGCCGCCGAGGATGTCCGCCGCGGCGAGGCCTTCCTCGCCGTCCTGCGCGAGTTCTGCGAGACCCGGATCGACGGCGCCCGCATCGAACGCGAGGCCCGCATCCCCGACGAGACGGTCGCCGGGCTCAAGGAGCTCGGCGCGCTCGGCATGAAGATCGACCCGGAGTACGGCGGTCTCGGCCTCACCCAGCTGTACTACAACCGCGCCCTGGCCCTCGTCGGTTCCGCCAGCCCCGCCGTCGGCGCCCTGCTCTCCGCACACCAGTCGATCGGGGTGCCGCAACCGCTGAAGCTCTTCGGCACCCGGGAGCAGAAGGAAGCCTTCCTGCCCCGGCT
Organism: Streptomyces sp. NPDC058872; assembly: GCF_042743065.1. NCBI lineage: Bacteria > Bacillati > Actinomycetota > Actinomycetes > Kitasatosporales > Streptomycetaceae > Streptomyces > Streptomyces sp. NPDC058872. The sequence goes on along the minus strand of NZ_JBHYMK010000036.1, from coordinate 2,597 downwards.
CGCCCGCACCGACCTGTCCGCCTTCCTGCTGACCGAGCCCGACGTCGGCTCCGACCCGGCCCGTCTGGCGACCACCGCCGCACCGGACGGGGACGCGTACGTCCTCGACGGCGTCAAGCTCTGGACCACCAACGGGGTCATCGCCGACCTCCTCGTCGTGATGGCCCGCGTCCCCGCCTCCGAGGGCCACCCCGGAGGCATCACCGCCTTCGTCGTCGAGGCCGACTCGCCCGGCATCACCGTCGAGCACCGCAACGCCTTCATGGGACTGCGCGGCCTGGAGAACGGGGTCACCCGCTTCCACCGGGTGCGGGTCCCGGCCGGCCACCGCATCGGCCCCGAGGGCGCCGGCCTGAAGATCGCCCTCACCACGCTCAACACCGGCCGGCTCTCGCTCCCCGCGGCCTGCGCGGGCGCCGCCAAGTGGTGCCTGAAGACCGCCCGCGAATGGTCCGGGGCACGCGAGCAGTGGGGCCGGCCGGTCGCCCGTCACGAGGCCGTCGGGACCAAGCTCTCCTTCATCGCCGCCACCGCCTTCGCCCTGGAGGCCGTCGTCGACCTGGCTTCGCAGCTGGCCGACGAGGACCGCAACGACATCCGCATCGAGGCCGCCCTCGCCAAGTTGTACGGCTCCGAGAAGGCCTGGTTGATCGCCGACGAACTCGTCCAGATCCGCGGCGGTCGCGGTTACGAGACCGCCGACTCGCTCGCCGCGCGGGGCGAACGCGCCGTTCCCGCCGAGCAGGTCCTGCGCGACCTGCGGATCAACCGGATCTTCGAGGGCTCCACCGAGATCATGCACCTGTTGATCGCCCGGGAGGCCGTCGACGCCCACCTCTCCGTCGCCGGGGACCTCATCGACCCCGAGGCGTCGCTCGCCGACAAGGCGAAGGCCGGCGCCCGGGCCGGCGGCTTCTACGCCCGCTGGCTACCGGGACTCGTCACCGGCCCCGGCCAGCTACCGGGCGCGTACCGGGAGTTCGGTGGGCTCGCCGGCCACCTCCGGTACGTCGAGCGGACCTCCCGCAGGCTGGCCCGCTCCACCTTCTACGCGATGTCCCGCTGGCAGGGCCGCATGGAGCTCAAACAGGCCTTCCTCGGGCGGATCGTCGACATCGGGGCCGAACTCTTCGCGATGAGCGCCGCGTGCGTCCGGGCCGAACTGCTGCGCACCACCACGGACCACGGCCGTGAGGCCCACCAGCTGGCGGACGCCTTCTGCCGGCAGGCCCGACTGCGGACCGAGGAGCTCTTCGACCGCCTCTGGTCCAACACGGACGACCTGGACCGCCGGGTCGTCGACGCGGTGCTCGCCGGCCGCCACACCTGGCTGGAGGCCGGCATCGTGGACCCGAGCGGCGAAGGTCCCTGGATCGCGGACGCGACGCCCGGACCGTCCGAGCGGGAGGACGTCCACCGCACGATCCCGTAGGGCGCGGCACGTCCGGTCCCCGCACCGGGACCGGACGTGCCGTCCACGTGCCGGACCGCCGACCCGCACGGCCGGACGAAGCGGCAGGATGGGGCCGTGACCGTCATCGACATCCCCGGCTCCAAGTCCGTCACCGCCCGGGCGCTCTTCCTCGCCGCAGCGGCCGGAGGCACCACGACCCTCGTGCGCCCGCTCGTCTCCGACGACACCGAGGGCTTCGCCGAGGGCCTCGCCTCCCTCGGTTACGCGATCCGGCGAGAGCCCGACGCCTGGCACGTCGAAGGCCGCCCCGCCGGTCCCGGCACGGACGGTGCCGAGGTCTACTGCCGGGACGGCGCCACCACCGCCCGTTTCCTGCCCACCCTGGTGGCCGCCGGCCACGGCACCTACCGCTTCGACGCCTCCGCCCAGATGCGCCGCCGTCCCCTCGGCCCGCTCAGCACCGCCCTGCGCGAGCTCGGCGTGGACCTCCGGCACGGCGAGAAGGACGGCCACCACCCGCTCACCGTCCACGCCGACGGGGTGAAGGGCGGCTCGCTCACCCTCGACGCCGGACAGTCCTCCCAGTACCTGACCGCCCTGCTCATGCTGGGGCCGCTCACCGCCGAGGGCCTCGACATCACCGTCACCGACCTGGTCTCGGAGCCGTACGTCGAGATCACCCTCGCGATGATGCGGTCCTTCGGGGCCGAGGTCACCCGGGACGGACGGACCTACCGCGTCGCCCCCACCGGCTACCGCGCGCACACCTACGCGATCGAGCCCGACGCCTCCACCGCCAGCTACTTCTTCGCCGCCGCGGCCCTCGAACCGGGGCGCTCCGTCACGGTCCCCGGCCTCGGCACCGGAGCCCTCCAGGGCGACCTGGCCTTCGTCGACGTGCTGCGCCGGATGGGCGCCGAGGTCGAGACCACCGCCACCGGCACCACCGTCCGCTCCACCGGCACCCTGCGCGGCCTCACCGTCAACATGCGGGACATCTCCGACACCATGCCGACCCTCGCCGCGATCGCCCCCTTCGCCGACGGCCCGGTCCGCATCGAGGACGTCGCCAACACCCGGGTCAAGGAGTGCGACCGGCTCGACGCCTGTGCCGAGAACCTCCGGCGCCTGGGCATCACCGTCCACACCGGCCCCGACTGGATCGAGATCCACCCCGGCACCC
>NZ_JBHYMK010000035.1:0-77649 GCF_042743065.1 Streptomyces sp. NPDC058872 | reverse complement strand
CTGACGGGCCGTACGTCACCGGCCCGTCAGCTCGTCGTACACGCTCAGCACGTGCGCCACCGTCTCGTCCTCGGTGGGCCACGACCGTGCCTGGACGCGCCCCGCCGCCGCCAGGTCCATCCTGCGCTCCGCGTCGTCGAGCAGGCCCTGCACCGCGGCCGCCAAGGCCTCCGTATCTCCGTACGGAACCAACTCCGCTGCGTCCCCGACGAGTTCCGGTACACCGCCGACGGCCGTGGCGACGAGCGGCACCCCGAGCCGGAGCGCTTCCTGCGCGAGCAGGGAGCGCCCCTCCCACCGGGAGGGCAGCACGGCGACGTCGGCCGCCGCCAGCAGTTCGGCGACGTCGTCGCGGCGTCCGATCAGTCGTACCGGGAGCCCCTCCTCGACGATCCGCCGCTGGAGCGTGCCCCGTTCGCTCCCCTCGCCGGCGATGACGAGCAGGGGCTGCGGGTCGAGTTCCCGCCACGTCCGGGCCGCATCGAGCAGCGTCCGGTAGCCCCGGCCCCGTTCGAGCGCGCCGACGGCCATCAGCAGGGGCCGGTCGACCGCGCCCAGTTCGGCGCGCGCCTTGCCGTCGTGGAGGCAGACCGGTCGGCGTGCGGCGGGCACCGTGATGGGGGCGAGGCGGGCGTCCCGGGCCCCGCGTCGCCGGGCCCGGTCGACGAGTTCGAAGGAAGTGCCGAGGACGACGGTCGCGGCCCGTGCGGTCCTGCGCTCCAGGAGCCGCAGCACTCCGCCCCGGGCCCCGAGCGCCCGGTTCCGGCTGTGCCAGGTGGTCACGAAGGGGGTTCGGGCGCCGGTCAGCGCGACCGCGGCCCGCACCGAGGCCTGGAGCCCGTGCGCGTGCACCACGTCCGCGCCGATGCAGGCGTTGCGGAGCGCGGTGACGGCGGCGGGGTCGCCGAGGTGCGGCAGGGGCACGAAGTGTGCGCCGGCGCCCAGGTAGTCGTAGAGGCGGTCGAGTTCGGCCGGTGCGCACACGGTCACCCGCACGCCCCTCGCCACCAGCCCCGCGGCAAGTGATCGGACGTGCGCGCTGCTGCCCGCGCCGCCGCCGCCCAGCACTTGGACCGTACGGAGCTGTGTCACGGACCCAAGGATGCCAGTCCGCACCACCGACCGTACGCACGTTCCGGCACCGAAATGGCGTCGTTCCCCTGTCCGGTAGGCGCATCGGGCGGACCCACAGCCCACGGTTTCACCCACACGGGTGAGCGCGCAGAAATTCTGCGCACGCCCCTGCGACGAGCCTGCGCTCCCTTCAGGGGGAGGTCGCCCGCTCCCCCCACACGGCGGCGGCCACCACGCCCGCCGCATGTGCGACAAGACCGAGCCGCCCGTTGCCCATGGCGACGGCGCTCCCGACCGCGGCACCGAGCGCGTGCGCACCCGAGTCGCCGAGCATGGTCCGCTCAGCGAGGTCGTCGCCGAGCACCGCGACGACCGCGCCCATCGGTGCGGCGGCCGGGGCACCGCGCAACAGCCCGGGCGCAGCGAGCCCGAGCACCAGGAGCCCCGCACGCCCCGGCCGCACGTCCACGAGGTTCACCAGGTGTGCGGTGCCCGCGATGACGACCCCGGCGAGGAGCTTGTCGACGGGCTTCTCCTTGAGGAGCGCCCCGGCCACGAGCGAGGCGGCACCGATGCCGAACAGCTTCACCGCCCCGCTGGTCACCTCCCCCTCCCGGAGCGCCGCCCCATGGGCCCGGAACCCCCGCCGGTGGTCGCCCTTCACATCGTCGTGGGCCCCGCACGCCCCCGCCGCGAGGACCGCGAGGGCAGCGGGGGCGCTGCCGGCGCCGAGCGCCGCTCCGAGGGTGACCGCGGGGCCGGCGCACAGGTCGACGGTTCGTCCGGCGTGGTTGGTCCGCCTCCACCGCTCGTCGTTCCGGCGGCGGCCCAGCACCCCGTACACCGCCCGGGTCACCCCTGCGGCGGTCCCGAAGGCCGCGAAGCGCCTCACGCGTCGGCCCGTGCCGTCGCCAGGAGCTCCTCCGCATGCGCCCTGGCCGTCTCGGAGTCCTCCTGGCCGGCCAGCATCCGGGACAGCTCCCGCACCCGTTCCTCGCCCTCCAGCACCGTGACGCCGGAGCGGGTCACGGAACCGTCGTTGGTCTTCTCCACGAGCAGTTGCCGGTCGGCGAAGGCGGCCACCTGCGGCAGATGGGTGACGACCACGACCTGTGCGCTCTTGGCGAGCTTGGCGAGCCGGCGCCCGATCTCGACGGCAGCCTTGCCGCCGACGCCCGCGTCGACCTCGTCGAAGAGGTAGGTGGGCACCGGATCGACCCCGGCGAAGACGACCTCCACGGCGAGCATCACCCGGGACAGCTCGCCGCCGGACGCCCCCTTGGCGATGGGCCGGGGCGGGGCGCCGGGGTGCGGGGCGAGCAGCAGCTCGACCTCGTCCGCTCCGGACGGCCCGTAGGCGACCCGACGGCCGTCGACCTCCACCCCCTCCTCGTCCTCGACCTGCCGGACGTCGAAGGACACCCGGGCGTGCGGCATGGCCAACGAGGCGAGTTCGGCGGTGACCGCGTCGGCGAACCGGGAGGCCGCTTCCGTGCGCGCGTCGGTGAGTCGCTGCGCGAGCACCGACAGCTCGTCGCGCAGCCGGTCCCGCTCTGCGGTGAGTTCCCCGATGCGGTCGTCGTCCCCGTCCAGTTCGCCGAGCCGGCCGGCGCTCTCCTCGGCCCAGGCGAGGACGGCGGCGACGTCCTCGCCGTACTTGCGGGTGAGCTGGTTGAGCAGGGCCCGGCGTTCCTCGACGGCGGCGAGCCGCAGCGGATCGGCGTCCAGGTCGTCGAGGTACCCGGCGAGTTCCCCGGCCACGTCACCGAGCAGGATCGAGATCTCGCCCATCCGATCGGCGAGCGAGGCGAGCGCCGGATCGTGCGACCGCACGGCCTCCAGGGCCCGGCCCGCGCCCGCGACCAGGGTGGTCGCGTCGACGGCCTCGGGGTCTTCCGGGTTGCCGGCCAGGGCAGCGCGCGCGAGCGCCGCGGCGGAGGCGAGGGCTTCGGCGTGCCCGAGGCGCTCCGCCTCGGCGGCGAGTTCCGCGTCCTCCCCGGGCAGCGGCGCGACGGCCTCGATCTCGCCGAGCCCGAAGCGCAACAGATCCGCCTCCTGGGCGCGTTCCCTCGCCCGGGTGGTGATCTCCTCCAACTCGGCGGTGACGGCGCGCAGCCGCCGGTACGCCGTGCCGTAGGCGGCGAGCGGCGCGGAGACGGCCCCGCCCGCGTACCGGTCGAGCGCACCGCGCTGCCGGGCGGGCTTGAGCAGGCCCTGCTGATCGGTCTGGCCGTGAACGGCGACGAGTTCGTCGGCGAGCTCGGCAAGCAGCCCGACCGGCACGGAGCGCCCGCCCAGATGGGCGCGCGAGCGCCCCTCGGCGGAAACCGTACGGCTGACCAGGAGGACGCCCTCGTCGAGCTCGGCGCCGGCCTCCTCGGCCCGTACGGCGGCAGGCGCGCCCGCAGGCACGCTGATCCGCCCCTCGACGACGGCCGAAGCCGCACCGATCCGCACCAGGGCCGGGTCGGCGCGCCCGCCGAGCAGCAGCCCCAGGCTGGTCACGACCATGGTCTTGCCCGCACCGGTCTCACCGGTCACCGCGGTGAAGCCGGGCGACAGCTCGACCACCGCGTCGTCGATGACCCCGAGCGACCGTATCCGCATCTCCTCCAGCACGCCCCAGACCATACGAGGTTTCCCCGGTCCGATGCGACATCGCCCCGGGCGTAACCCCCGGGGCCGCCGCTCGTTGCGGGCCACCGGGCGGGGTCAGTGCGGTGCGCCCCGCCATCCCGACACGGGCAGGGCGAACTTGGCGACGAGCCGGTCGGTGAAGGAGGCGTGGTGCAGCCGGGCGAGGCGCACCGGGACGGCGCCCCGTCGCACCTCGACGCGTGCGCCCGCAGGAAGCTCCACCGTCCGCCGACCGTCGCACCACAGCACTCCGTGCGGGGTGTGCGGCTCGACCTCGACCGCCAACACCGACTCGGGGGTGGTGATCAGCGGCTTGGCGAAGAGGGCGTGGGCCCCGATCGGGACCATCAGCAACGCCTCGACCTCCGGCCAGACGACCGGGCCGCCCGCCGAAAAGGCGTAGGCGGTGGATCCGGTCGGTGTCGCGCAGATCACCCCGTCGCAGCCGAAGCCCGTCACCGGACGCCCGTCGATCGCCAGCACGACCTCCAGCATCCGCTCCGGGGACACCTTCTGCACGGCGGCCTCGTTGAGGGCCCAGTCGCGGTGCAGGACGTCGCCGTTCTCGTACACGACGACGTCGAGGGTCATCCTCTCCTCGACCTCGTACGCCTTGGTGACGACCCGGTCGACCACCTTGTCGAGGTCGTCCCGTTCGGCTTCCGCGAGGAAGCCGACCCGCCCCAGGTTGACGCCGAGCATCGGCACGCCGGAGGCCCTGGAGAACTCGGCGCCGCGCAGCAGGGTGCCGTCGCCGCCGAGGACCACGAGGAGTTCACAACCGTCGAGCGCGTCGGAGCACGCCTCCGGCACCTTCTCGACGGACGGCGGCAGCGGCAGGTCCGCGGCCTCGGCCTCCAGGACGCGGACGCCGATGCCACAGCGCAACAGCCCCAGGACGACCAGTTCGGCGCTGCGCACTGCGGCCGGACGGCCGGTGTGCGCGAGCAGGAAGACAGTGCGTGCGGTTCCCGATGGTGCTGCTGCCGTTGAACTCAACGAGGTCCCTCCGCCACGGCGCGGTCGACGTCCGCCGGATCCAGCGCGGGCGCGTCTGCCCGCAGCCACAGAAAGTACTCGACGTTGCCGGAGGGGCCGGGCAGCGGGCTGGCGGTGACGCCGCGGACGCCGAGGCCGAGCTCGCCGGCCTGCCGGGCCACGTTCTTCACGGCGTCCGCGCGGAGTTCGGCGGACCGCACGACTCCACCGGTGCCGAGCCGTTCCTTGCCCACCTCGAACTGCGGCTTCACCATGAGGACGAGGTCGGCGTCGGATGCCGTGCAGGACGCGAGGGCGGGCAGCACCAGACCCAGCGGGATGAACGACAGGTCGCCGACGACGAGGTCCACCGGGACGCCGTCGATGACGTCGAGCGTCAACTCGCGCACGTTCGTGCGGTCCTTCACGGTGACCCGCTCGTCGCTCTGCAGCGACCAGGCGAGCTGCCCGTAGCCGACGTCGACGGCGACCACGTGCACGGCTCCCGCGCGCAGCAGGACGTCCGTGAAGCCGCCGGTGGAGGCTCCGGCGTCCAGGGCCCTCCGGCCCTCGACCCGCAGCCCCTGCGGAACGAAGGCGGCGAAGGCCCCGGCGAGCTTGTGGCCGCCGCGCGAGACGTAGTCGGGGTCGGAGTCGTCCTGGACGACGACGATGGCCGCGGCGGTCTCGACCTGGGTGGCGGGCTTGGTGGCGACGGTCTTGCCGACGGTCACCCGGCCCGCGGCGATCAGCTGGCTGGCGTGCTCGCGCGAACGCGCGAGCTTGCGCCGCACCAGCTCGGCGTCGAGACGGCGGCGTGCCGGTCCTGCCACGTTCGGTTCAGCTCCTGTTTTCGTACGGACGGGGGGCGGTGTGCGCGTCGAGCGAGGTCAGCTCGGCGCACAGTGCACGGTGTACATCCTCGTACACCTCCAGGTGTCCGTCTGCCGGGAGGCCGTCCACCTCGGTCAACCGCGCGAGGCAGGCGTCGACGCCAGAACGGCCGGTGGGCTCCAGGACGATGCCGAGCGGCGCTGCCGCGGCGGGCTCGTACGGCTGCCCGGGGGTCTCCTCGACGGCCTCGTCGACGGCGGCGTCGCCCGGCTCCGGCATCTCATCGGTCATGCCCCGACGCTACCGCGAAGCGCTGGGGTACCGTCGGTGCGATGGCAACGATCACGGAGTGCCGCGATGCACTGGACAGGCTCTCGGACGGCCTCGCGCGTGCGGACGACGGCGTGCGCGGGGCTGCCGCACTGGACCGCACCCTGAGCTGCCACGTCACCGATCTCGACACGACGTTCACGGGCCGTCTCGCAGACGGCCGGATCCGGGTCGACTCCACGCTGTCGGGCCCGCCGCCGGCCAAGGCACAGATCCGTCTGTCCATGGCCGGCGACGACCTGGTGGCGATGGTGGACGGCGAGCTGAACTTCGCGAAGGCCTGGGCCTCCGGCAGGGTCAGGTTGGAGGCGGGCTTCCGCGACCTGCTCCGCCTCAGGTCCCTGCTCTGACGAACCGGCGGCCCCGTCCGGGGCCCGTGGCCATGAGCGCTTCGGGGCAGCGCGGTACCGGTGCTCCGGGAGGGGACCGCCCGTGGTCCGCGGCGCCCGCCCCACCGCTTCCGTGCCCCTCGCGCCGGGTCACTCGTGCAGCGCGGGCTGCGCCGGCACGGCCCCTCCCGCCTGCCCCCGTCCGACGCACCGGGCACGCGCCTTCCGCCCCGCCGGCACGACCAGCGGGGTGCCCGTCTGCGGGTCGTCGATGACCTGGCAGCGCAGGCCGAAGACCTGCTCGACGAGCTCCGCGGTCACCACTTCCGACGGCGCTCCCTCGGCGATGACCCGGCCCTCGCGGACGGCGATGAGGTGGGTCGCGTAGCGGGCCGCGTGGTTGAGGTCGTGCAGGACGGCGACGAGGGTCCGCCCTTGTGTCTCGTGCAGCTCGGCGCACAGGTCGAGGACCTCGATCTGGTGCTGGATGTCGAGGTACGTGGTCGGCTCGTCCAACAACAGCAGCGGAGTCTGTTGGGCGAGCGCCATGGCGATCCAGACGCGCTGGCGCTGGCCGCCGGAGAGTTCGTCCACGTAACGGTCGGCCAGCTCGGCGACGCCCGTCGCCACCATGGACTCGCGGGTGACCCGCTCGTCCTCGGGGGACCACTGGCGCAGCAGCCCCTGGTGGGGATAACGGCCGCGTGCGACGAGGTCCGCGACGGTGATGCCGTCGGGCGCCACGGAGGTCTGGGGCAGCAACCCGAGGGTCCGGGCGACCTTCTTGGCGGGCATGGTCTGGATCGACTGCCCGTCGAGCAGGACGCGCCCCGCACTGGGCTTCAACATGCGCGAGAGGGCCCGGAGGAGGGTGGACTTGCCGCAGGCGTTGGGCCCGACGATGACGGTGAACGAGCGGTCGGGGATCTCGACGGACAGCTCGCGGGCGATGACCCTCTGCTCGTACGCCAGGGTGACCGATTCCGCACTCAGGCGCTGCTGCCGACCGTCCATACCCGCACTCCCGGTTCTCGTCCGTGATCACGTCCGACGGTGACGACCACGACCCATAAAAAGTTAGGTTAGCCTACCCAACTTTGACGCCGGTCCGAGGTTCCACACCTCACACCCCGAGCAGCGCCAGCGCCTTCCGCGGATCCGGCACGCCCGCACCCGGCCCGTCCGCCTCCGTCCAGGCCGCCCCACAGAGCGCACGGACCGCGTCCATCACCTCTCCCGCCTGGCCCGGTACGCCGTCGAGGGCGAGCTCGCTCCCCCGCACGAAGGCCCTCCAGCCCCCGCACCGGAACCCCCCGTCCGCCACCTCGACCACCTCCGGCTGCCCCGCCAACAGCCCCCGCAGATCAGCCGCCACATAGGTGGGGCGGTGCTCGGGCGGGGCGGCGAGCAGCTGTGCCGCGTCCGTCACCCCGGTCAGCACCAGCAGCGAGTCGACCCCGCCGTTGAAGGCCCCCTCGATGTCCGTGTCGAGCCGGTCCCCGACCACCAGGGGCCGTTGCGCTCCCGTCCGCAGCACGGTCTCCCGGTGCATCGGCGGCAGCGGCTTGCCCGCGACCTTGGGTTCCGCACGCCCCCCGGTGGCGATCCGCACGACCTCCACCGCCGCCCCGTTCCCCGGGCCGATCCCCCGCGCCCCCGGAATCGTCAGGTCCGTGTTCGACGCGTACCAAGGCACCCCGCGCCCCACCGCGTAGGCCGCCTCCGCGAACCGCCCCCACGGCATCCCCGGTCCGCCGTACCCCTGCACGACCGCTGCCGGCCCGTCGTCCGCCGACTCCACCGGCACGAGCCCCCGCTCACGGAGCGCCACCCGCAGCCCCTCGCCACCGATGACCAGCACCCGGGACCCCGCCGGCACCTCGTCCGCGATCAGCCGGGCCACCGCCTGCGCCGAGGTGACCACGTCCCCGGCCGCCGCCGGCACGCCCAGCTCCGTCAGATGGGCCGCCACCTCACCCGGCGTCCGCAGCGCGTTGTTGGTGACGTACGCCAGGTGCATCCCCCCGGCACGGGCGACCCCCAGCGCCTCCACTGCGTGCGGAACGGCCTCGCCGCCCGCGTACACCACCCCGTCCAGGTCCAGGAGCGCCGTGTCGTAGACCTCGCACAGCGCCGCCCCGCTCCCTCCCGGATGCTTCCGACCGCCGTCACGCCGCCCCCGGCCGTTCCCCATCGTCACCACTTGCTCCTCACGTCACCGATGCAGCACTCCCCCGATCATCTCTGATGGCCCCCGCCCACATACGATGACGAGATGAACACCTCAGGTCACGCGGCCACCGACGTCCGCGACGACGCCCCAGGGTTGCACCTCGCTCCGTTCCGCGGACTCCGGTACGTCCCCGAGCGAGTCGGCAGTCTGGCTGCCGTGACGTCTCCTCCCTACGACGTCGTCGTACGACCTGACGGACTGATCCACCTCGAATCCGCGGACCCGCACAACATCGTCCGTCTGATCCTCCCCCAGGCGATCACCGCCGGCACCCGGCACCGCAAGGCGGCCGTCACCCTCGACCGCTGGCTGGCGGACGGCGTCCTGGCCCCGGACCCGGAGCCCGCCCTCTACGTGTACGAGCAGCACGGCGACGGGATCCTCCAGCGCGGCGTCATCGGCGCACTGGAACTCTCCACCCCCGACGAGGGCATCGTGCTCCCCCATGAAGACGTCATGCCGCACGTCGTCGAGGACCGCGCCGCCCTGATGCGGAGCACTGCCGCCAACCTGGAGCCCCTGCTCCTCACCTACGTCGGCGACGAGGGCGGCGGCGCCGATGCGGTCATCGAGCGGACCGTCCTGCGGGAGCCCCTGCTCTGCACCACCACGGAAGACGGCTTCCAGCACCGCCTCTGGTCGATCACCGACCCCGCCGAGCTCGCCACGATCACCCGTGAACTGGCCCGGCACCAGGCCCTCATCGCCGACGGTCACCACCGCTGGGCCACCTATCTGCGCCTGCGCCAGGAGCACGTTGCGCCCGGCCCGTGGAACCACGGTCTGGTCCTCCTCGTCGACACGGCCCGCTACCCCCTGCGGGTCCGCGCCATCCACCGGCTCCTCAACCGCCTGCCCGTCGCGGACGCCCTCGCGGCCCTCGGCGACTCCTTCCGCGTGCGCAGGATCAACCAGCCGCTCCCGGCGGCCTTGGACCTCCTCGCCGCCGCAGTCGCCGAGGGCAACGCCTTCCTCCTCGCGGGCGACGGTGCGTTCCACCTCCTGGACCGCCCCGATCCCGCTCTTCTGGACCGCACGATCCGCACGGACCGGCCAGAGGCCTGGCGGACCCTGGACGCGACGGTGCTGCACTCCGCCCTTCTGGAGAACGTCTGGCACGTCCCGGACGCCCCCGAGGACATCAGTTACATCCATGACGCCGGGGCAGCGGTGGACCAGGCAGAGCGTCGGGGCGGCACCGCGGTCCTCATGCACCCGGTCCGGGAAGCCGTCGTTCGTGACCTGGCACGCCAGGGCGTCACCATGCCCCGGAAGTCGACCTCATTCGGCCCGAAACCCGCGACGGGCCTGGTCCTGAGGAGCCTGGCCCTGGACTGAGGCCCCGGAAGACGGAGAAGGGGGGCCCCCCCCCGGGGGGCGCCCCGCCCCCCCCCCCCCGACGCTCTGTTTCGCCTGTTCAGGCGGCTGCGGAGGATACGAGATTCGAACTCGTGAGGGGTTGCCCCCAACACGCTTTCCAAGCGTGCGCCCTAGGCCTCTAGGCGAATCCTCCGCCGGGAACATTACATGACCGAGGGGGGTGCTCGCGAACTCGATGTCGGGTGGGGTCGGCGGGCGGGTTCGGCGGGGAGTCCGGGAGGGGGTGCGGGCCCTTGGGGCTGCCGGGATCGGGTACGCTGGGCCAAGCCCCTCACGCGGTGCTATCTGACTGAACTCCCCCAGGGCCGGAAGGCAGCAAGGGTAGGTCGGCTCTGGCAGGTGCGTGGGGGGCGCTTGCGTTTCCGCGCGGCTTCCCGCCCGGTTCCCGCCCCCGGCGGCCGGATGCCGGCCGGGTTACGGGCGGCATCCGGGGTTTCCGGCCGGCTCCCCACCGGGCCCGACCGCCCCCTACGCGGGGTCCGGTCGCTTCCGCGCGGGGCTCGCCCGCCTGCGCACCCGTCCCGGTCGTCCTGGAGCCGGTCCGGTCCGGCGGTTCGGTTTTTCTCGGGTTGTCGGTGAGCGCCTATAACCTCGTACACGTGTCGTCTCTCGCGCTGTACCGCCGCTACCGCCCCGAGTCCTTCGCCGAGGTCATCGGGCAGGAGCATGTCACTGACCCGTTGCAGCAGGCCCTGCGGAACAACCGGGTCAATCACGCGTACCTGTTCAGCGGTCCCCGCGGGTGCGGCAAGACGACCAGTGCGCGGATCCTCGCCCGCTGTCTGAACTGCGAGCAGGGGCCGACGCCGGATCCCTGCGGGGAGTGCCAGTCCTGCCGCGACCTCGCGCGGAACGGGCCGGGGTCGATCGACGTCATCGAGATCGACGCCGCCTCGCACGGTGGTGTGGACGACGCCCGTGACCTGCGGGAGAAGGCCTTCTTCGGGCCCGCCTCCAGCCGGTACAAGATCTACATCATCGACGAGGCCCACATGGTCACCCCGGCGGGCTTCAACGCCCTCCTCAAGGTGGTCGAGGAGCCGCCGGAGCACCTCAAGTTCATCTTCGCCACGACCGAGCCCGAGAAGGTCATCGGGACCATCCGCTCGCGGACCCACCACTACCCCTTCCGGCTCGTTCCCCCCGGCACCCTGCGGGACTACCTGGGCGAGGTCTGCGGGCGCGAGGGCATCCCGGTCGAGGACGGGGTGCTGCCGCTGGTGGTCCGTGCCGGAGCGGGCTCCGTGCGCGACTCGATGTCGGTGATGGACCAGCTGCTCGCAGGCGCCGCCGCCGACGGCGTGACGTACTCCATGGCGACGTCCCTGCTGGGCTACACCGACGGCTCCCTGCTCGACTCGGTCGTGGACGCGTTCGCGGCCGGAGACGGTGCAGCCGCCTTCGAGGTCGTCGACCGGGTCGTCGAGGGCGGCAACGACCCGCGCCGGTTCGTCGCCGACCTCCTGGAGCGGTTGCGCGACCTGGTGATCCTGGCCGCCGTGCCGGACGCGGCGGAGAAGGGGCTCATCGACGCCCCGGTGGACATCATCGAGCGCATGCAGGCCCAGGCGTCCGTCTTCGGCGCCGCCGAGCTCAGCCGGGCGGCCGACCTGGTCAACACCGGTCTCACCGAGATGCGGGGGGCCACGTCGCCCCGGCTCCAGCTGGAGCTGATCTGCGCGCGGGTGCTGCTGCCCGCCGCCTTCGACGACGAGCGTTCGCTCCAGGCGCGGCTCGACCGCCTGGAGCGCGGTGCGGCTGCCGCGCCCGCGCCCGTCTTCACGTCCGGGCCTCCGGCGCCCTCCATGGGGTACGTGCCCGGGCCCGAGGCCCACACCCCGATGGCGCCCCCGCCGCCGGCGCCCGCCGTCGCGCCGCAGGCGGTCCCCGTCGCACAGCCTTCCGCACCGCAGGCGGCCCCCGCACCGCAGGCCGCGCCCGCCGGACCCCGGCCCGGGGCCTGGCCGGGTGCCGCCGCCCCCGGGGGCGGGACGCCCGGGGCCTGGCCCGGTGCGACCGCGCCCGCCGCCCCGCCTGCCACGCCGACCGCCGCTCCGGCCGCCCCGCCCGTGCAGCCCCAGTCCGCGCCGCAGGCCCCGGTGGCGAGCGGTGGGGACACGGCCCAGGTGCGCAACCTGTGGCCGCAGATCCTGGACGCGGTCAAGAACCGGCGGCGCTTCACCTGGATCCTGCTCAGCCAGAACGCGCAGGTCGCCGGTTTCGACGGCACGACCCTCCAGCTCGGCTTCCTCAACGCCGGTGCCCGCGACAACTTCGCGAGCAGCGGCAGCGAGGACGTGCTCAAGCAGGCCCTCGCCGAGCAGTTCAACGTGCACTGGAAGATCGAGGCGATCGTCGACCCCTCGGGAGGTTCCGCCCCTCCGCCCGCCGCCACCGGCTTCGGCGGCTCGGGAGGCACGGGGAACGGCTCCGGAGGGTTCGGCAACGGGCCCGGAGGTGGGGGAGGCTTCGGTGGCGGACGATCCGCCGCTCCTGCGTTCTCCCCTGCGCCGCCGTCCGCGCCCGCGCCTGCGGCACCCGCTCCGGCCGCTGCCTTTCCGCAGGCCTCGACCCCCCGGCCGCCCACGGCCCCCGCACCGCCCGCGCCCCAGTCGGTGGCGCCCGAGGACGACATGCCGGAGGAGGACGATCCGGACCTCGTCGACTCCGCGCTCTCCGGGCACGACCTGATCGTGCGCGAACTGGGAGCCACGGTGGTGGAGGAATACACGAACGAGTAGCCCCGTCTCGCTCGGTGGCCCGCACAAGGGGCAGCCCGTCCTGCGGGCTACCCTGACAGGCGTGAAGGTCCTCGTCATCGGCGGCGGCGCCCGCGAACATGCCCTGTGCCGCTCTCTTTCCCTCGATCCCGACGTCACCGCTCTGCACTGCGCGCCCGGCAACGCCGGAATCGCCGAGGTCGCCGAGCTGCACCCGGTCGACCAGCTCGACGGCGCGGCCGTCGCCGCGCTCGCCGGTGAGCTGGGTGTCGACCTGGTCGTCGTCGGCCCGGAGGCACCGCTCGTCGCGGGTGTCGCCGACGCCGTCCGCGCGGCCGGCATCCCCGTCTTCGGCCCCTCCCGGGAGGCGGCACGGCTGGAGGGCTCCAAGGCCTTCGCGAAGGACGTGATGGCCGGCGCCGGGGTCCCCACCGCCCGCAGCTACGTCTGCACCACTCCGGAGGAGATCGAGGAGGCGCTGGACGCCTTCGGCGCCCCGTACGTGGTGAAGGACGACGGCCTCGCCGCCGGCAAGGGCGTCGTGGTCACCGAGGACGTGGAGAAGGCCAGGGCGCACGCGCTCGCCTGCGTGGGCGTCGAGTCCGCCGGGTCCGGTGGCCGGGTGGTCATCGAGGAGTACCTGGACGGCCCCGAGGTCTCCCTCTTCGCGATCACCGACGGGACCACCGTCCTTCCGCTGAAGCCCGCGCAGGACTTCAAGCGTGCGCTCGACGGGGACGAGGGCCCGAACACCGGTGGCATGGGCGCGTACTCGCCGCTGCCCTGGGCGGACCCCAAGCTGGTCGACGAGGTCATGGCGACCGTGCTCCAGCCGACGGTCGACGAGTTGCGCCGCCGCGGCACCCCGTTCTCCGGTTTGCTGTACGCGGGCCTGGCGATCACCAGCCGTGGCGTGCGGGTGATCGAGTTCAACGCGCGCTTCGGCGACCCCGAGACCCAGGTCGTGCTGGCCCGCCTGAAGACCCCGCTCGCGGGCGTCCTGCTGAACTCCGCCAACGGCACCCTGGACGACCAGGCCCCGTTGAGCTGGAGCGACGACGCCGCCGTCACCGTGGTGATCGCCTCCCACAACTACCCGGACACCCCGCGCACGGGGGACCCGATCGAGGGCCTGGCCGAGGTCGCGGAGCAGGACGCCCCCCACGCGTACGTGCTGCACGCCGGTACGAAGCGGGACGGCGACGCGCTGGTGAGCGCGGGTGGCCGGGTCCTCTCGGTCACCGCCACCGGATCGGACCTGGCGCAGGCCCGCGAGCGCGCGTACGCGGCGGTCGGGCGCATTCGCCTTGACGGTTCGCAGCACCGCACGGACATCGCCCAGAAGGCTGCCGAGGCCTGATCCCACCCTGATCCCGCCCCGATTCCGCCGGGATTCGCCGGGATTCCGTCCGGATTCCGTCCGGTTCCTCAGATGGCCGTGTGGTGGAGAAGTCGTGCACCACACGGCCATCTGAGCGCCATCACCTTTACCCAAAGCCATTCCATCGAGTGACGGCCCAGCCATACGGATGACGCCCGCCACGGCCCCAACTAGGGTGCGGCGCAGGCGTTCCGGCACTTGGCCCACCGGCATTGCGATGTCGGTGGCGGGTGCCACAGTGGGGGAGTGAGCAACACCGCCACAGGCAGTCCCGTCGAGGGCAGAAGGGGGTGATGAACGGCGTGTCCGGTACCGGTTCCGTTGTCGGCGAGGAGTGGGGTGCGCGCGCCGCGCACTCCCGGGCCCTCGCCGTCCTCCGCGTCCGCGGCAGGGCGCTGGGCCTCGCGGTGCTCCCCGCCGCGGTGGCGGTCGTCCTGTACGCGGGCGGTGCCACCGGCCACTTCACCGGTGCGGCCTGGGACGCGGCCCGCTGGGTGGTGACGGTCCTCGCCGTGCTGGTCCTGTTGGCGTCCGCTGCCGTCGGCCTGGTCGTCGCCCGGGCCCGTCCGGCCGTCACCCCGACGGTGGACCTCGCCGAGACCGCCGCCCCCGATCTGTACCGGATGGTCCGGGACCTGGCCGACCGGCTCGGGGTCCCGGCGCCCGCGGGCGTGGCCCTCACCCCGGACTGCGACAGCTGGCTGGAGGACCGCAGCCACCGGGCCCACCGCCACCACCGGGCTTCCGGCAGCGACGGCGCTCCGGTCCTGGTCATAGGCTCGCCGTTCCTGTGGTGGATGCGCGTCGGCGAGCTGCGGGCCGTGCTCGCTCCGGTCGTCGCGGGCACCGGACCGGCCGCCCAGCCCGACATAGCCGCCGCCCGCCGCTTCATCCGGGGCCTGGACGCCGCCGTGGCAGTGCCCCGGACGCCCGGCCTCGATCCCTTCCGCAGGGCCGGTGCCCGGGCCGTCGGGCAGGTCGCCCGCGTCCTGCTGGGCGCCTGCCGGGTGCACGCCGCCGAGATGGAGCGGGGGGTCGCCGCCGCGGGCTCGGAGCGTGCCCAGGCCGTGGACTACGGCGTGCGGATCGTCGCCCAGGAGCAGGTGGGCCTGGCGTACGCGGGCTGGGACCGCCTGTTGACGAGGGTCGCCCTGCCCGCCTGGCGGATGGGGCGCTGGCCCGCCAAGCTCGATGCCGGCGTCGTCTCCGCCCTGACCGAACTGTCCCGTCGCGACCGGCTCGCGGAAGGCTTCTCCTCCCGTTTGGGCGAGCGTCCGGCCTGCGACCTGCTGGAGGAGCCCGGCGTCGTCGACGAGGCGACCTCGCTGCTCGCCGCCCGCCTCTTCCACGGCGGTCCGGCCGAGTCCGGCCCCGACTGGTCGCCCGTGGAGTGGAGCCAGTACCCGGAAGAGGTCGTCGACCGCAAGTGGCGCACCGACGCGGCCCGTCTGCACCGGGTCCTGGATCGACTCGGCGTGACCGAAGCCGAGGGCGCCCCGGCCTCCGACGCGGGTGGACCGACCCTCACCCGGGTGATGGCCCATCTGACGCTGCCACCGGTCGGGGCGGCGTCCGCACCCACCGGTGCGGCCGACCGGGCGGCCCGCTTCGAAGGCGTTCCGGCGGCCGACCCGGAGATCGCTCCTGAGGCCGACCCGGAGATCGCTCCTGAGATCGACCCTGAGGACGCCTCCGAGGACGCCCCCGAGGACGACCGGAGCGTCGATCACGCAGTCGACCCGGAGTACGGCGAGGAGAGGGGCAACCCGGCGGCCGAGGCGCTGGCCGGAGCGCTCAGTGCGCACCTCGCGCGGGAGGAGGCGGCGCGGGAGGCCCGGGTCGCCGCCGCGCCCGTCGAGGCCGCCCGCACCTCCGAGGGGGCCGGTCGGCCCGCCGGTGCCGATCCCAGTCGTGACGACCGGCCCGGCGGTGCCGACCTCGGCCGCGACGACCGGCCCGCCGACGCCCATCGGACGGCGGACGGCGGCCGGTCCGCCGGCAGCACCCCTCCTCCGGCCGTCAGCGGCCCCGACGGGCCCCTGCCGCTGTTCCCGCTCCAGCCGCCCCGCAGCGGCCGTGACCTGCTCGCCGACCACGTCACCGCCATGGTCTGCTGCGCGGCCGTGGACACCGCCGAGGCCGCCCCCGGTCTCGACTGGCTCGACGGGCCGGCGCTGCTCGTCGGTGGCGAGCGGGTGGCGGACCTCGGGCCCCGTGTCCTCGCGCTCGTCGAGGACGGCGACCCCGAGCCCTTGAGACTGTGGCTCGCCCGCACCGGGGTCCGCCCGGAGAAGCCCGTGCGCCTGGTCTGAGCGCCCGCGCCTCCGGCGGTTCCAGCCGGAAGCCGTGACTTCCACTCTCGTCAATTCACGACGAAGGGTGACGGAGTGCGTGCGTAATGTGATGTGCTGGAGACCGCGACTGACAGAGAAACGAACCACACGAACTGACCGGCCGACCGGGGGCAGTCGAAGGAGGGGCGAACGATGGGGGCGGAGCAGATCAGGCGATGGGAGTCGGGTGCGCTCGCGCACGCCGTCTCCGATCCCTTCGGCCAGGGGCCGCTGCCCTGGCTGCGCGGTTCGGAGAACTACTTCGACGACACCGGCCAGATGGTCCCCTGGTACGCGGACGAGGTCCTGGCCCGGGGCGGGAGCGGCGGCCCGCGCACGGCCGACGACGTCCGGCGGCAGATCAAGGGCTTCGCGTCCGGTGGTGCCGTGGCGCCCGGCGAGTCGATCGACTTCCACATCACCGTGGACCCGCCGCAGCAGTTCTCGGTCGACGTCTATCGGATCGGGCACTACGGCGGCGACGGCGCCGCGAAGATCACCACGAGCCCCCGCCTCTCGGGCATCGTCCAGCCGGCGCCGCTCACCGCCGACCGCACGGTCTCCTGTCACCACTGGTGGCAGTCCTGGCGGCTCCAGGTCCCGACGTACTGGGCGATCGGTGCGTACGTCGCCGTCCTGACCACTGCCGACGGGTACCGCTCGCACATCCCCTTCACGGTCCGCGACGGTCACCCCGCCGATCTGCTGCTGGTCCTCCCGGACGTCACCTGGCAGGCGTACAACCTCTACCCGGAGGACGGGCGGACCGGTGCCAGCCTCTACCACGCCTGGGACGAGGAGGGCCGCCTGCTCGGCGAGGAGGAGGCGGCCGTCACCGTCTCCTTCGACCGCCCGTACGCGGGTGCGGGGCTGCCCCTGCACGTCGGGCACGCCTATGACTTCATCCGCTGGGCCGAGCGCTACGGCTACGACCTGGCCTACGCGGAGACCCGGGACCTGCACGCGGGCCGGATCGATCCGAGCCGCTACCGGGGGCTGGTCTTCCCGGGGCACGACGAGTACTGGTCGGTGCCGATGCGCCGCACCGTCGAACTCGCCCGCGACCAGGGCACCTCGCTCGTGTTCCTCTCCGCGAACACCATGTACTGGCAGGTGGAGCTCGGTCCCTCGCCGTCCGGGGCCCCGGACCGCCTCCTCACCTGCCGGAAGCGGCGCGGCCCCGGTCGTGCCGCGCTGTGGCGCGAGGTCGACCGCCCCGAGCAGCAGCTCCTCGGCATCCAGTACGCGGGCCGGGTCCCCGAACCGCACCCGCTGGTCGTGCGGAACGCCGAGCACTGGCTCTGGGACGCCACCGGAGCGGGCGACGGCGACGAGCTCCCGGGGATGGTCGCGGGCGAGGCCGACCGCTACTTCCCGCGCACCGCGCTGCCGGAGCACCAGGGCCGCATCCTGCTGGCGCACTCGCCCTACCGGGACGGCGAGGGGGCGCTCCGCCACCAGGAGACCTCGCTCTACCGGGCCCCGTCGGGGGCGTGGGTCTTCGCGTCCGGCACCTTCGCCTGGTCGCCGGCCCTGGACCGGCCGGGGCACGTCGACGCCCGGGTCCAGCGCGCCACCGCGAACCTCCTCGACCGGATCTGCAAGAGGGACTGAGCGCAGCGGGGGGCGAGGGGGACGGGCGGGGGAGCGTCGGCGCGGGGGTGAGCGTGGAGTCACAGGGCCCAGGGGCTCGAACCCGCTGCCCGGTGGGGGAGAATCGGACCCGCTCCTGGATCAACCTACGCGGAGGAACCGTGTCCGGATTCGTAGAAAAGCCCGAGCCCGTCCAGGTCCCGGGCCTGACCCATCTCCACACGGGCAAGGTGCGCGACCTGTACCGGAACGAGGCGGGCGACCTCGTGATGGTGGCGAGCGACCGCATCTCCGCGTACGACTGGGTGCTGCCCACCGAGATCCCCGACAAGGGCCGGGTCCTCACCCGGCTCTCCCTGTGGTGGTTCGACCTGCTCGCCGACCTGGTCCCCAACCACGTCCTGTCCACCGAGCTCCCGGCCGGCGCCCCCGCCGACTGGGAGGGCCGCACCCTGGTCTGCACCTCGCTGGACATGGTTCCGGTCGAGTGCGTGGCCCGCGGT
This sequence comes from Streptomyces sp. NPDC058872, assembly GCF_042743065.1. Classification (NCBI taxonomy): domain Bacteria; kingdom Bacillati; phylum Actinomycetota; class Actinomycetes; order Kitasatosporales; family Streptomycetaceae; genus Streptomyces; species Streptomyces sp. NPDC058872. The sequence continues at coordinate 59,324 of NZ_JBHYMK010000035.1, read as the reverse complement.
TACCTCACCGGTTCCGGACTGGTGGAGTACGAGGAGTCCCGCACGGTCTGCGGTCTCGCCCTGCCCGAGGGCCTGACCGACGGTTCGGAGCTGCCGGCCCCGATCTTCACCCCGGCCACCAAGGCCGCCGTCGGCGACCACGACGAGAACGTGTCGTACGAGGAGGTGGCCCGCCAGGTCGGCGCCGAGACGGCGGCGCTGCTGCGTCAGACGACCCTCGCCGTCTATGGCCGGGCCCGGGACGTCGCGCGCGAGCGCGGGATCATCCTGGCCGACACCAAGTTCGAGTTCGGCTTCCAGAGCACTCCCGAGGGCGACCGCCTGGTCCTGGCCGATGAGGTCCTCACCCCGGACTCCTCCCGCTTCTGGCCGGCCGACCAGTGGCAGCCGGGCCGCGCCCAGTCCTCCTACGACAAGCAGTTCGTGCGCGACTGGCTGACCTCGTCGGCCTCCGGTTGGGACCGCAAGAGCGAGCAGCCGCCGCCGGCGCTTCCGCAGGAGGTCGTGCAGGCGACCCGCGCCAAGTACATCGAGGCGTACGAGCTCCTCACCGGCAGCACCTGGAGCTGATCCGGAACGAGAAAGCCCCCGGTCTGATCGACCGGGGGCTTCTTCATGGAGCGGACGACGAGATTCGAACTCGCGACCCTCACCTTGGCAAGGTGATGCTCTACCAACTGAGCCACGTCCGCATGCGCCGTAGCGCGCTGCTAACTATACCCAAGGTTCTTGGTGCGGATGACACCCCGCTGGGGGAGCCCTCCGAGGGCCCCGCGGTGGGAACCGGGGTCGTGAACGGGGAACGACGAAGGACCCGGTTCCTGAGAACCGGGTCCTTCATACTTTCTGAGCGGACGACGAGATTCGAACTCGCGACCCTCACCTTGGCAAGGTGATGCTCTACCAACTGAGCCACGTCCGCATTGCTCCCGACCGGCTTTCACCGGGCGGTGCGAGCACCACTGTACCTGATCCACCGGAGTGGTTGGTAACCGCGATGCTGCAGAGCGGGTGACAGGAATTGCACACTGCGCCTTCCCCCTGGAAGGGGGCTGTTCTGCTACTGAACTACACCCGCACGCTGCTTGGGTTCGGGCCTTTCGGCCTTGCCCCTCGGCGTGCTCCAGACTCTAGCGGATCATTGGGGGTGCAATGCAAATCGGCTCCGACCCGAGGCCCGGCGGGGTGCTGCGGGGCGGTGACCAGCGGGGAGTCGGGGCGGGGGTGCGGGTGGGGTCCGGATCCGCTCGCACCGGCCGGCCCGGCTCCGCTCCCGGCTCCTGCCCCGGTTCACCTCCGGGCGTCTCCCGGGTGTCCGCCCCCGGCGTCCGCCCGGGGGTGGTCAGCTCGCCGCGCGGAAGGCCTCGTAGACCCGCTTCGGGATCCGGCCGCGGGCCGGCACGTCCATCTTGTTGGACTGGGCCCAGGCGCGGACCGCTGCCGGGTCGGGCGCGAGGGCGGTGTGCGTGTACGCCGCTGCCGCGGGGCGCCGGCCGGCCGCCGCTCGGGCCGGGAGCTTGCGCCCGGCGGCGAGGTAGGGCGCGAGGGCCTTGCGGAGTTTCTTTGCATTGGCAGCATTCAGGTCGATCTCGTACATCTTCCCGTCGAGGCCGAACGCGACCGTTTCAGCAGCTTCTCCGCCTTCGATGTCATCGGAGAGAGTGACTACTACACGCTGAGCCACGGATATCGGTCCTTTCCTGCGGCCGTGCGGCCGGGAGGGCGCTTGTGGCGCCCCTGACGTGCAACGATGCCGAGCTTGCGGCCATGTCGCGACAATACTGCTTTCTTCTGGATTCCTTTCTACAGTGAGTGGTGTCGCATTGTGAAGCCCCACCAATTGTTTCAGCGTGTCCCGGCACATTGAGGTCCGCAATATTTCACTAGAATTTTCCGCCGGACCGTGCGACGCGGGCGAGGGGTGACGTTCCTCGTGAAGCGGGTCGCCCGAACCGGGCTTTTGTAGGATCCTTCAGATCTCTACTCGCGTAGAATTTGGAGGCAGGTACGCTGAGGGAACCGCCCACGCAACACACCACCGGGAGTGCCAGTGGCACGCGTCGTAGTCGACGTCATGCTCAAGCCGGAGATCCTCGACCCTCAGGGGCAGGCGGTGCAGCGTGCACTGCCCCGCCTGGGATTCGCCGGAATCGCCGACGTCCGTCAGGGGAAGCGCTTCGAGCTGGAGGTGGAGGGACCGGTCGATGACGCCGCCCTCGCCCGCATCCATGAGATGGCCGAAACCTTCCTCGCCAACACCGTGATCGAGGACTTCACCGTGAAGGTGGAGTCCACGGAGACCGCCGGGGCCTCGTCGTGACCGCACGCATCGGCGTCGTCACGTTCCCCGGAACGCTCGACGACCAGGACGCGCTGCGCGCCGCCCGCCTCGCGGGCGCCGAGCCCGTCTCGCTCTGGCACCGGGACAAGGACCTCAAGCAGGTCGACGCCGTGGTCCTGGCCGGCGGCTTCTCCTACGGCGACTACCTGCGGGCCGGAGCCATCTCCCGCTTCTCGCCGGTGATGGAGACGATCATCGAGCAGGCGAAGGCGGGCATGCCCGTCCTCGGCATCTGCAACGGCTTCCAGATCCTCACCGAGGCCCATCTGCTGCCGGGCGCGATGCTGCGCAACAACCACCTCCACTTCATCTGCCGCGACCAGAAGCTGCGGGTGGAGAACGCGGAGACCGCCTGGACCTCGGACTACGTCCAGGGCCAGGAGATCGAGGTCCCGCTCAAGAACATGGACGGCCGGTACGTCGCCGACGAGCGCACGCTCGACGAGCTGGAGGCCGAGGGGCGGGTCGCCTTCCGCTACCTGGACGTGAACCCCAACGGCTCGCTGCGCGACATCGCGGGCATCACCAACGCCGCGGGCAACGTGGTCGGCCTCATGCCGCACCCGGAGCACGCCGTCGAGCCGCTGATCGGCACCGGCAAGACGGACGGCCTCGGTTTCTTCACCTCGATCCTCAAGAAGCTGGTCAACGCCTGATGAGCCTCGACACCGTCAAGCACGCGAGCGAGACGCCGGACAGCGAGCAGCCCTGGAAGGAGCTCGGCCTCAAGGAGGACGAGTACGCGCGCATCCGCGAGATCCTCGGCCGCCGTCCCACCGGCGCCGAGCTCGCCATGTACTCCGTCATGTGGTCGGAGCACTGCTCGTACAAGAGCAGCAAGGTCCACCTGAAGCAGTTCGGCGAGAAGACCCCCGAGAACGACGCCATGCTCGTCGGCATCGGCGAGAACGCGGGCGTCGTCGACGTCGGCCAGGGGTACGCGGTCACCTTCAAGGTCGAGTCGCACAACCACCCCTCGTACATCGAGCCCTACCAGGGCGCGGCCACCGGCGTGGGCGGCATCGTCCGCGACATCCTCGCCATGGGTGCCCGCCCGGTCGCGGTCGTCGACCCGCTGCGCTTCGGCGCGGCCGACCACCCCGACACCAAGCGCGTGCTGCCCGGTGTCGTCGCCGGCATCGGCGGCTACGGCAACTGCCTGGGCCTGCCGAACATCGGCGGCGAGGTCGTCTTCGACTCCTGCTACCAGGGCAACCCGCTGGTCAACGCCGGCTGCATCGGCGTGATGAAGCACGAGGACATCCACCTCGCCAAGGCCTCCGGCCCCGGCAACAAGGTCATCCTCTACGGCGCCCGCACGGGCGGCGACGGCATCGGCGGCGTCTCGGTCCTCGCGTCCGAGACCTTCGACGACACCAAGCCGACCAAGCGTCCCGCCGTCCAGGTCGGCGACCCCTTCCAGGAGAAGCTCCTCATCGAGTGCACCCTGGAGATCTTCCGGGAGAAGCTGGTCGCGGGCATCCAGGACCTCGGCGGCGCCGGTCTCTCCTGCGCCACCTCCGAGCTGGCCTCGGCCGGTTCCGGCGGCATGCGGGTCGAGCTCGACACCGTTCCGCTGCGCGACGCGACGCTCTCGCCCGAGGAGATCCTCATGAGCGAGTCGCAGGAGCGCATGTGCGCGATCGTCGAGCCGCAGCACGTCGACCGCTTCATGGAGATCTGCGAGAAGTGGGACGTCACCGCCACCGTCATCGGTGAGGTCACGGACGGCGACCACCTGGAGATCTTCTGGCACGGCGAGCTCATCGTGGACGTGCCCCCGGGCACGGTCGCGCACGAGGGCCCGACCTACCACCGGCCCTACGCGCGCCCGGAGTGGCAGGACGCCCTCCAGGCCGACGACGCGGGCAAGCTGCCCCGCCCGCAGAACGGCGCCGAGCTGAAGGACCAGGTCCTCAAGCTCGTCTCCTCCCCGAACCAGGCCTCCAAGTCCTGGATCACGGACCAGTACGACCGCTTCGTGCAGGGCAACACCGTCCTGGCGCAGCCCGAGGACGCGGGCATGGTCCGGATCGACGAGGAGTCGAACCTGGGCGTGGCCATGGCGACCGACGGCAACGGCCGGTACGCCAAGCTCGACCCGTACACCGGTGCGCAGCTCGCGCTGGCGGAGGCGTACCGCAACGTCGCCGCCTCCGGCGCCAAGCCGCTGGCCATCTCGGACTGCCTGAACTTCGGCTCGCCCGAGGACCCGGCCGTGATGTGGCAGTTCGCCGAGGCCACCCGCGGTCTCGCGGACGGCTGCCTCCAGCTGGGCACCCCGGTCACCGGCGGCAACGTCTCGCTGTACAACCAGACCGGTGACGTGGCCATCCACCCGACGCCCGTCGTGGCCGTCCTCGGTGTGATCGACGACGTCAACCGCCGCACCCCGATCGCCTTCGCGGAAGAGGGCCAGCTCCTCTACCTGCTGGGCGACACCAAGGAGGAGTTCGGCGGTTCGGCCTGGTCCGAGGTCGTCCACCAGCACCTCGGCGGCATGCCGCCGGCCGTGGACCTCGACCGGGAGAAGCTGCTCGGCGAGATCCTGATCTCGGCCTCCCGCGACGGCATGATCGACGCGGCGCACGACCTGTCCGACGGCGGTCTGGTGCAGGCGGTCGTCGAGTCCTGCCTGCGCGGTGGGAACGGCGCGCGCCTGGTCGTCCCGGAGGGCCTGGACGCCTTCACCTTCCTCTTCAGCGAGTCGGCCGGCCGTGCGGTCGTAGCCGTCCCGCGCAGCGAGGAGCTCCGCTTCACCGACATGTGCGGTGCACGGGGCCTGCCGGCGACCCGGATCGGCGTCGTGGACGGTGACGCCGTGGACGTGCAGGGCGAGTTCGCGCTCTCCCTCGCCGAGCTGCGCGAGGCGCACGAGGCGACGATCCCCGGCCTGCTGGCCTGATCGTCCGCACACAGACGGTGTGAGCCCCCGCCCCGGTCCCGGGGCGGGGGCTCACACCGTACGGTCGCCGTTCAGTCGTCCTGGGAGAAGAAGGCGTCCAGGACGGCGATGTCCTCGGCGCACTCGTCGATGTCGGAGATCTTCCCGCCGATGATCGTGAAGAAGAGCGCGCCCCTCATCTCGATCCCGCGGTCGCCGTGTTCGCCGAACAGGGTGTGGCTCGAGACGGCATGGCCCCGGCCGTCGACGTACACGCCCTTGAGGTCGACGCGCAGGGTGCCGTTCGTGTACTCGGCCAGGTCCCGGTACAGGCCGAGGACGTTGTCCCGGCCCTTGAAGTGCCCGCCGAACCGGGTGCTGCCGGGGGCGTGGTGGGTGCAGTCGCTCGTCATGAGGGCGCCCAGCGCCTCCATGTCACCCTTGCTGAACGCTTCGTAGCCCCGGCGCACCAGGGCGGCATCGGGGTGCTGGCTCATGGTTCTGTCACAGCCTCTCGCGAAGGGGTTCCCCCCTCCTTCCAGTCTCGGGGCTACCCTCTGGCCATGCCACCCGCCAAGAAGCGCCCCCGCCGTTACGACTCCGCCAGGACCCGGGCCGCCGTGCTGGCGCAGTTCCGGAACGTGCGGGAGGCGGTGGCCGCGCTGACGCCCGAACAGCTCGACGGGCCGACGCGCTGGGGGGAGTGGACGGTGCGTGACCTGGTGGCGCACCTCGCGCTGATGGTCGACTCGGTTCCCCGGTTGCTCGCCGAGCCCGCGCCGGCCGTACGGGAGGTGGACCTGCTCGACTGGGCGTCGAGGACGGCGACGGCCGCCGGGCGGATCGACGAGCAGGCCCGCGGGGTCGACGCCGCGGACCCGGTCGGACTGTGCGCGCGGGTGGCGGAGGAGTGCGAGCGGGCGCTGGTCGGGGCGGCGGACGAGCGGCTCCTGCCGCTGGGGATCGGGGCCATGGCCCTCGGGGACTTCCTCGTCACCCGCACCGTCGAGCTGGTCGTCCACACCGATGACCTCAACGCGGCGACCGGCGCGGACGTCCCGTACGACCGGCAGGCCCTCGCCGCGTGCACCCGGCTCCTCGCCGACACGCTCGCGGCGCGGGCACCGGGCGGTGCGGTCGAGGTGCGGATCCCGCCCCATGCGGTGGTGCAGTGCGTGGAGGGACCCCGACACACCCGTGGCACCCCGCCCAACGTGGTGGAGACGGACCCGCTGACCTGGATCAGGCTCGCGACCGGCCGCGCGGAGTGGGCGACGGAACGGGACGGGGCCCGGGTCAGCGCGAGCGGCGAGCGGGCGGACCTGGCGGACCTGCTGCCCCTGATGGGCTGATTCCCGGGAGCGGACGGTGCGGGGCCGGGGGAACCGGATCGTGCGGGCGGCCGTCCCACTGCCATGCCGAAGCCACGTGCACGCGTCGTCCTGCTCCCGCTGCTCCTCCTGCTCTCCGCCTGCGGTGCGGAGGGGGGTGCGGGTTCTGCCGGTGGGGACCTCGCCTCCCCGGACCTGCCGGTCGTCGGCACGCACTGGACGGTCGAGGCCGTCACGGTCGACGGCCGCAGATCGGTCGCGCCCGGTGGCGCCCGCATCGACGTCGAGGACGGGCGGGTCCGGGGGAACAGCGGCTGCAACGCCTTCGGGGGGTCCGTCGAGGTGCGGGGCGACGTCCTCACCGTTTCCTCGGTCGAAGCCACCGAGATCGGTTGTCCCGCCGACCGGCAAGGCTTCGAGGCGGAGCTGCTCAAGGCGTTCTCCGGTCCGCTGAAGGGCTCGTTGAAGGGCGATGCGCTACGGCTCGCCTCGCCCGACGGGCGGAACGGGCTGGAGCTGACCGCCGAGCCGGCGGCTCCGCTGACCGGCACCACCTGGAAGATCGACGGGCTGTTGTCCGGGGACGGGGAGACCGTGTCGTCCCTGCCCGCCGACAGCGGTGCGAAGGCGAAGCTGGTGATCGGTGCCGACGGTCGGGTCACCGGCAACCTGGGCTGCAACGACTTCTCCGCGTCCGCCCGGATCGACGGGGCGGCCCGGACCCTCACCGTGGAGGGTCCGGCGGCCACCACCCGCATGATCTGCACGGGTCCGCAGATGGAACTGGAGACGAAGCTCTACGAACTGCTCGACGGTCCGCTCGACTATCGGCTGAACCACCGAACCCTGACGCTCACCGACGGCTCGGGCCGGGGCCTCACGGCGACGGCGACCGCCCGCTGAGCGGACGGAGACTGCGGCGTCCGTCACATCGCGGGACCGCTCCGGGTCCGGTACGAGCGTCCGCTCGCCCGGGCCCGGGGGCCGGAAACCCTTACCCCGCCTGCTTCGTAGCCCCCTCCAAGCCGGAAACGATCTTTTTGTGTGATCGCACGAGTGGGGCCGACCCCGCATTTCCTCAATTCGGACCAGTGGTCGACCCCGTCTACACTCGGGAACGTGCCACGTGGTGACGGTCGACTCAATCACGACCTGCTCCCCGGCGAGAAAGGCCCCCAGGACGCGTGTGGCGTCTTCGGTGTCTGGGCTCCGGGTGAAGAGGTCGCAAAGCTCACGTACTTCGGGCTCTACGCCCTCCAGCATCGGGGTCAGGAATCCGCGGGAATCGCGGTCAGCAATGGCTCCCAGATCCTCGTCTTCAAGGACATGGGACTCGTGTCCCAGGTCTTCGACGAGACCTCTCTCGGTTCCCTCCAAGGTCACATCGCGGTCGGTCACGCCCGCTACTCGACCACCGGGGCCTCCGTGTGGGAGAACGCGCAGCCGACGTTCCGGGCGACCGCCCACGGCTCGATCGCGCTCGGCCACAACGGAAACCTGGTGAACACGGCTCGGCTCGCCGAGCTGGTCGCCGACCTGCCCAAGCGCGAAGGGCGCGCGACCCAGGTCGCCGCCACCAACGACACCGACCTGGTCACCGCGCTCCTCGCGGGCCAGGTGGACGAGGACGGCACGCCGCTCACCATCGAGCAGGCTGCCGCGAAGGTCCTCCCCGAGGTCCGGGGCGCCTTCTCCCTCGTCTTCATGGACGAGCACACGCTCTACGCGGCCCGCGACCCGCAGGGCATCCGCCCGCTGGTCCTCGGCCGTCTGGAGCGCGGCTGGGTGGTCGCCTCCGAGTCCGCCGCCCTCGACATCTGCGGTGCCAGCTTCGTCCGCGAGGTCGAGCCGGGCGAGATGATCGCGATCGACGAGAACGGCATTCGGACCTCTCGATTCGCAGAAGCGAAGCCCAAGGGCTGTGTCTTCGAGTACGTCTACCTGGCCCGCCCCGACACCGACATCGCAGGTCGGAACGTCTACCTCTCCCGTGTGGAGATGGGGCGCCGCCTCGCCAAGGAGGCGCCGGTCGAGGCCGACCTGGTGATAGCGACGCCGGAGTCGGGCACCCCGGCCGCCATCGGCTACGCAGAGGCCTCGGGCATCCCCTTCGGCGCCGGCCTGGTGAAGAACGCCTATGTCGGGCGCACCTTCATCCAGCCGTCCCAGACCATCCGCCAGCTCGGCATCCGACTGAAGCTGAACCCCCTGAAGGAAGTCATCAAGGGGAAGCGGCTGGTGGTCGTGGACGACTCGATCGTCCGCGGCAACACCCAGCGCGCCCTGGTCCGGATGCTCCGCGAGGCGGGGGCGGCCGAGGTCCACATCCGGATCTCCTCGCCGCCGGTGAAGTGGCCCTGCTTCTTCGGCATCGACTTCGCCACCCGCGCGGAGCTGATCGCCAACGGCATGTCCGTCGAGGAGATCGGCAAGTCGCTGGGCGCGGACTCGCTCTCGTACATCTCCCTGGAGGGGATGATCGAGGCGACCACGATCCAGAAGCCCAACCTCTGCCGCGCCTGCTTCGACGGCGAGTACCCGATGGAGCTTCCGGATCCCGAGCTGCTGGGCAAGCAGCTCCTGGAGACCGAGCTGGCGGCCGGTCCGGCGGCCACCGCGGCCTCCGACGCCCTGCGTCGCCCGTAAGACCCCGCTGCAACCGCAGTACGACACGAAAGTTCTCACACCATGTCTGAGACCACCGGTGCCAGCTACGCGTCCGCGGGCGTCGACATCGAAGCGGGTGACCGCGCCGTCGAGCTGATGAAGGAGTGGGTGAAGAAGACGCAGCGCCCCGAGGTCCTCGGTGGCCTCGGCGGTTTCGCCGGCCTCTTCGACGCCTCCGCCCTCAAGCGGTACGAGCGCCCCTTGCTCGCCTCGGCGACCGACGGCGTCGGCACGAAGGTCGACGTCGCCCGCCAGATGGGCGTGTACGACACGATCGGCCACGACCTGGTCGCGATGGTCATGGACGACATCGTCGTCTGCGGTGCCGAGCCGCTCTTCATGACCGACTACATCTGTGTCGGCAAGGTCCACCCGGAGCGGGTCGCCGCCATCGTCAAGGGCATCGCCGAGGGCTGCGTCATGGCCGGCTGTGCCCTGGTCGGCGGAGAGACGGCGGAGCACCCGGGTCTCCTCGGCCCGGACGACTTCGACGTCGCCGGCGCGGGCACGGGCGTCGTGGAGTACGACCGGCTGCTCGGCGCCGACCGCATCCGTACGGGGGACGCCGTCATCGCCATGGCGTCCTCGGGTCTTCACTCCAACGGGTACTCGCTCGTCCGGCACGTGGTCTTCGACCGCGCCGGGATGGCCCTCGACCAGCAGGTCGAGGAGCTCGGGCGGACGCTCGGCGAGGAGCTCCTGGAGCCGACGAAGATCTACTCGCTGGACTGTCTGGCGCTCACCCGGACGACGGACGTCCACGCCTTCAGCCACATCACCGGCGGCGGCCTCGCCGCCAACCTGGCCCGGGTCATCCCGGACGGTCTGCACGCCACGGTGGACCGCTCGACCTGGACCCCGGGCGCGATCTTCGACCTGGTCGGCAAGGCCGGTCGGGTGGAGCGCCTGGAGCTGGAGAAGACCCTCAACATGGGCGTCGGCATGATGGCCGTCGTGCCGGCCGAGTCCGTGGACGTGGCCCTGGCCACGCTGGCGGACCGGGGCGTCGAGTCCTGGGTCGCGGGAGAGATCACCGAGCGCGGGGACCACGGCACCGGCGCGGAGCTGGTCGGCGACTACGCGAAGTAGCAGGGCGGTACGGTACGGCGGGGCGCTCCGGCGGGGCGTCCCGCCGCCGTTTCTCCCCGTGGGGGCCTGCGGGGGGCGGGGACCTTCCCGCAGCGCGGGGAAGACGCCTCCGGCGGGCCCCTCGGCCTTCGCCCGCGGCCGGTGGCGCCCCGGGCGCTGGTGTCCTCTGTGCGGACAGCACAGAAACCCGGACGGGTGACCCCGGTCCGGGTTTCGGCGATTCAGAAGGTCAAGCGCGACGCGGGGACGAACTCGGACCGGACTGGTCGTCCTCGTCCTCGTCGTCCGTGTTGTAGAGATCCGCGTACTGGGCGTACGGGTCGTCTTCCTCGTCGTCGTCCTCGAACGGCTCGCCATTCGGCGGCTGGCTCGAAGTCGAAGCGCCCAGCTCATTGGCCAGACGCGTCAGGTCCGTCCCGCCGCTGCTGTACTTCAGCTGGCGGGCGACCTTGGTCTGCTTGGCCTTTGCCCGGCCGCGCCCCATGGCTCGACCCCCTCGGTGACGGGGCTCGGTGGCCCCAGAGTCTTGACACGCGTTCATGATTCGGAACGGACTCTCGACGGAGAGACCGGCCCGTAGGGCTTCAACGGTACCTGTTTCCGTGGGTCTACGGTACGCCGCACGCATCACATACCCCGGTACAGAACCCTCGAGGCGCCCTTTCCTCGCTGGTCAGTCGCGATTTTAACCTCTTCTTGAGTGCCGACCCGCCGAAGGGCGTGAGCGAAGTCTCTCCGCTGACCCCGCCCGGGCGGTTCCGACGGGCGGGCCGGCACCCCTGCGCGGCTCAGCCGCGGCGGGCGTCCGCCATCCGCTGTTCGGCGATGCGGTCCGCAGCGGCGGCCGGCGGAATGCCGTCGACCTTCGCACGTGCGAAGATCTCCAGGGTGGTGTCGAAGATCTTCGTGGCCTTCGCCTTGCAGCGGTCGAAGTCGAAGCCGTGCAGCTCGTCGGCGACCTGGATCACGCCACCGGCGTTGACCACGTAGTCGGGCGCGTAGAGGATCCCGCGCTCCGCGAGGTCCTTCTCGACGCCGGGGTGGGCGAGCTGGTTGTTGGCCGCACCGCAGACGATCTTCGCGGTGAGGACCGGCACGGTCTCGTCGTTCAGGGCACCGCCGAGCGCACAGGGGGCGTAGATGTCGAGGCCCTCGACGCGGATCAGCGCCTCGGTGTCGGCGACCACGGAGACCTGCGGGTGCTTGTCGGTGATCCGGCGCACCGACTCCTCGCGGACGTCGGTGATGACGACCTCGGCGCCGTCCTCCAGGAGGTGCTCGACCAGGTAGTGGCCGACCTTGCCGACGCCCGCGACGCCGACCTTGCGGCCGCGCAGGGTCGGGTCGCCCCACAGGGCCTGCGCGGAGGCGCGCATGCCCTGGAAGACGCCGAAGGCGGTGAGGACGGAGGAGTCGCCGGCGCCGCCGTTCTCGGGGGAGCGGCCGGTGGTCCAGCGGTTCTCGCGGGCGACGACGTCCATGTCGGCGACGTAGGTGCCGACGTCGCAGGCCGTGACGTACCGGCCGCCGAGGGAGGCGACGAAGCGTCCGTAGGCGAGGAGGAGCTCCTCGGTCTTGATCTGCTCCGGGTCGCCGATGATGACGGCCTTGCCGCCTCCGTGGTCGAGGCCGGCCATGGCGTTCTTGTACGACATGCCGCGCGCCAGGTTGAGGGCGTCGGCGATCGCCTCGGCCTCGCTGGCGTACGGGTAGAAACGGGTGCCGCCGAGGGCCGGGCCCAGGGCGGTGGAGTGGAGGGCGATGACGGCCTTGAGGCCGGAGGCGCGGTCCTGGCAGAGCACGACTTGCTCGTGGCCACCCTGTTCCGAGTGGAAGAGAGTGTGCAGTACGTCAGCAGGAACGCCGGTCACATCGGTCACGGTGGTGACTCCCAAGTAAGAAGCGGCGGTTTCGGCCACCCCTGCGGGTGGGGGGAGACCATTTCGGCAAGAGGGTAAGTCCTACCTGGGCGTAGGTACGCCGCAGTGCCCAGGATCACCCCCTCGGGGAGTACCTCCGTGGAAGGATTCGCGACATGTCGGTCGCCTCTCCGGTCCCCATCCCCTACGCCTCCTATCTGCGGGTGTACGAGCCGTTGGCCGCGTTTCCCGAGCCGGAGCGGAGCCACTGGGCCAGGTACGCCCGCCAGCCGCACACCCCGGGCGCACAGGAGGAACTGCGCCGCTCGCTCGCGGACCTGCTGCCGACGCCGCCGGTGCCGGTCCCGGTCCACGAGAGCGGGGACGCCTTCGTCGCGCATCTGGAGGGGGTGGTGGTGATCTGTCCGTGGCGGACCAGGTTCCGCGGCTGGCTGGCCATGGAGGAGCTGGCGGCCGACGGGTATCCGGCGTCGGTGCTCGACGCGATGCTGCCGCCGGTCGTCCGCGTCCAGGCCGCGGACGACTACGAGCGCTGGCGGAGCCGCAACCCGGACGCGCGGCCGTGGATCCGCACGGGGGTCTGGCACGTGCCGCTGCGCTGGTTCGCGCTCTTCGCCGACGAGGACCGCGAGTACCGGGCGGGAGAACCGGGGGAGGGCGGGGCCGGCCGGGCGCCGGTGCTGCGCTACCGGACGACGATGGCGCAGGCGCGGCGGAGGCTCGCACGCGCGCTGAAGGCGCTGCGCGGAGCGATCGACGACGGTCCCATGACGGAGGGTCTGGTCGAGGTGGGGCGCTGGTTGGAGGAGTTCCATCCGCGGGCGCTCGTGGAGCTGGACTTCGGCGGTCTGGTGCACGCGCTGCCGTCCGGGTGGCTGGCCGAGGAACGGTCGGCGGCCGAGTTGGCGGAGGGGATCGCCGCCCTGCGGGACGGGGACGGGGAGACGGCGAGCGAGGTGTACGGGAGGCTCGCGGAGCGCTGGCGGGTGGTCAGGGACCTTCGGTTCGCCAATTGACACCCGTCGGACGTGTTCGTCAGGTCGCTATCGACAAGACGTGTCCGACGGGTGTAAATGATCTTCATGTCCGGTGGCCGGATCTCGAGCGGTCCGTTGGCCGGGCCCTTCGTACCGGCGGGGCGGGGACGTTGGTCCCGATCCGGGCCTTTGGTTCAAGCGTGACGGATAGCACGTACCGCACCCTTGCGCCCATCACCCACCCTCGTGCCAAAATAGGACAAGGAGTCCGGGGAGGGTTCCTTCCGCCCAACTATGGGCGGAACGCTCAGCATTGCACTCTATGGGGGGTCTGAGGACTCCTGATCGCTCTGTGACTGATCGTCACAGTGGCGTGACTGTCCGTTATGGCATGGTCAGTCGACTTCTGCCGCTGATGAACACCTGCGAGGGCAATTCCATCGGTTTGGCCGACGTGGCTGGACGGATGGTGTAGTTGTAGTGCCGAGGACAAGCCGTTCGTCCTATAACCGACTCGACCCGCTTTTGCCATTTCGGGCATGGCGGGTCAAGGTGCAGAATTTAGAGGAAAGAACCGAGATTGGTTCGGTTCTCCCGAGGAGGCCGCTCATGACCGCTCGCACCCCTGATGCCGAGCCGCTGCTGACCCCTGCCGAGGTTGCCACGATGTTCCGCGTGGACCCGAAGACGGTGACCCGTTGGGCAAAGGCGGGCAAGCTCACGTCCATCCGCACCCTGGGTGGGCACCGCCGGTACCGCGAGGCCGAGGTTCGCGCGCTGCTGGCGGGCATTCCGCAGCAGCGCAGCGAGGCCTGAGGTCGCGCACGCAACACCCTGCAACACCCCGTAAGACCGGGCCCGGCTGGATCCCCCAATCCGGTGGCCCACCCCTAGAACTGCCGACGGGTCCCTGCCCCAACAGGGCTTCGTCAATGATCGCGCTGGACTCCGCCGGGTCCAGTGCGATCTTTTTTGTGCCCGCTCCCACGCCGCCAAGGGTCGTGCAATTGCACATATTAAATCGGGGTGGTGTAGGGAGGGTGTAAATGGAGCGGTTCCTGAAACGGTTTCAGTGACACCCGTCACATCGACGGACCCTTGCCAAGAACCAGCCTGCCACTTCCCGGGGCGCTCCCGGTCCGCCGATGGTCATGGACCGGAGGGACCTTCGTCCTCCGTGCCCTCCGCCGGCTCCTCGGGCTCCGGAAACTCCATGGCGAGCCGCAGGAGGCGATGGCAGACCGCACAGTGGCGGGTGAGGTGTCCGTACCGCGATGCGGCCGCCAGATGGGCACGCAGCAGCGCCCGCGTGTCGTGTCGTGCTGCGGATGCCGCGGCCATGCGCGACCACCTCCGGTGTGGGCCCCCGATTCCCTGAAGTCCGGGGTACCGGCGGCCGTGTCGCCCCGTCAAGACACGGGAACACAACGAAGGCCCGCATCTCACGATGCGGGCCTTCGGTAAGGCGATCCTGACGGGACTTGAACCCGCGACCTCCACCTTGACAGGGTGGCGAGCTAACCAACTGCTCCACAGGACCTCGTTGCGAGAGAGACTGTACAGCAGGTCAGGGGGTCTGGTCGAACTCACCCACGGCGAGCCCCCGCTTACGGGACGGCCGCGTCGATCGCCTTCACGATCCGCTTGTCCGAGACCGGGTGCGCGGTGCCCAACGCATGGGCGAAGTAGCTCACCCGCAGCTCCTCGATCATCCAGCGGATGTCGGTGACCTCCGACGGCACCGGACGCCCCTGGGGGAGCTGTTCCAGCAACCAGGCGTACTCGTCCTGCATCTCCCGGACCTTCTCCATCCGGGTGGTGTCCCGCTGCACCCCGGTGGGCATCTGCTGGAGCCGTCGGTCCACCGCCACCAGGTAGCGCATGAGGTCCGGCAGCCGCTTCAGGCCCGTGCGGGTGACGAAACCGGCCGGCATCAACCAGGCGAGCTGTTCCCGCACGTCGGCCAGGTTGCCGATGAGGGCCGGGCTGTTCGTCGACTTCAGCCGTCGCTCACAGGCCTGCCAGGCAGCCAGGACCTGCTGGACCTGGCCCACCGTGCGGACGGTCAGCTCGACGAGGTCCGCGCGGACCCCGTCGTACAGCTTCCGGAAGGACTCCTCGTCCCAGACCGGGCCGCCGCGGTCCGCGATCAGCCGGTCCGCGGCAGCGGTGGCGCAGTCGTCGAAGAGGGCCTGGATCGAACCGTGCGGGTTCGAGGACAGGGCCAGCTTCTGCTGGTTGGTCAGCTTCTCCGAGGCGAACTTCGCCGGGTTCACCGGGATGTTCAGCATGATCAGCTTCCGGGTGCCCCGCCACATCGCCTGCGCCTGCTCGGCCTCCGTGTCGAAGAGCCGCACGGCCACCGTGTCGCCCTCGTCGACGAGCGCCGGGTACGCCTTGACCGGCTGACCGGCCCGCCGGGTCTCGAAGACCTTCGTGAGCGTCCCGATCGTCCAGTCCTTCAGGCCCGTGCGCTCCAGGGAGGGCCCCGAGCCGTCCGGACCGCCGGTGGCCGCCGCAGCGGCCTTGGAGAGCGCCTGACGGGCCTTGGGGCGGAGGCGGAGGCGCAGCGCCTCCAGGTCCTTGTCCTCGGCCAGCTTCCGGCGCCGCTCGTCGACGATCCGGAAGGTCACCTTGAGGTGCTCGGGCACCTTCGCCCAGTCGAAGTCCTCGGCCGTGACCGGGACCCCGACCATCCGCTGGAGCTCGCGGGCGAGCGCGCCCGCCAAGGGCTCCTGCACGGGCACGACCGCGTCCAGGAAGCGGGTCGCGAAGTTCGGCGCCGGCACGTAGTGGCGGCGGATCGGCTTCGGCAACGAGCGGATCAACTCCGTGACGACCTCCGCGCGCAGACCGGGGATCTGCCACTCGAAGCCCTCGTCCGTCACCTGGTTGAGCACCTGGAGCGGCACGTGGACGGTCACGCCGTCCGCATCCGCGCCGGGCTCGAACTGGTACGTCACCCGGAACTTCAGCGCCCCCTGGCGCCACGAGTCCGGATAGTCGTCCTTGGTGACCGCCCCCGCCTTCTCGTTGATGAGCATCTCGCGCTCGAAGTCGAGGAACTCCGGTTCCTCCCGGCGCTTGTGCTTCCACCAGGAGTCGAAGTGGGCCCCGGAAACGACGTGTTCGGGGACGCGCTTGTCGTAGAAGTCGAAGAGCGTCTCGTCGTCGACGAGGATGTCCCGGCGCCGGGCGCGGTGTTCGAGCTCCTCCACCTCGGTGAGGAGCTTGCGGTTGTCGGCGAAGAACTTGTGGTGGGTGCGCCAGTCGCCCTCGACGAGCGCGTTCCGGATGAACAGGTCCCGGGAGACCTCCGGGTCGATCCGCCCGTAGTTCACCTTGCGGTCGGCAACGATCGGGACGCCGTAGAGCGTCACCTTCTCGAAGGCCATCACGGCCGCCTGGTCCTTCTCCCAGTGCGGCTCGCTGTACGACTTCTTCACCAGGTGCTGCGCCAGCGGCTCGATCCACTCGGGCTCGATCCGGGCGTTGACCCGGGCCCAGAGCCGCGAGGTCTCCACCAGCTCGGCCGACATCACGAAGCGCGGCGGCTTCTTGAAGAGCGCCGACCCGGGGAAGATCGCGAACTTCGCGTTGCGGGCGCCCAGGTAGTCGTTCTTCGCCGCGTACTTCCCGCCCTCGCTCCCGGCCCCCTTCCCGCCTTCCGCGCCGGAGCCCTTCACGTCCTTCATGCCGACGTGGGAGAGCAGACCGGCCAGCAGCGACACGTGGACGGACTGCTCGGGGGCGTCCTCCTCGTTCAGGTGGATGCCCATCTGCTTGGCGACCGTCCGCAGCTGGGCGTAGATGTCCTGCCACTCCCGGATGCGCAGGAAGTTCAGGTACTCCTGCTTGCACATCCGGCGGAAGGAACTGGAACCGCGCTCCTTCTGCTGCTCGCGGACGTACCGCCACAGGTTGAGGAAGGCCAGGAAGTCGCTGGTCTCGTCCTTGAAGCGGGCGTGCTGCTGGTCGGCCTGCGCCTGCTTCTCCGCCGGCCGCTCGCGCGGGTCCTGGATCGACAGCGCCGCCGCGATCACCATGACCTCGCGGACGCAGCCGTTCTTGTCGGCCTCCAGGACCATCCGGGCGAGCCGCGGGTCCACGGGCAGCTGGGACAGCTTCCGGCCCTGCGGGGTGAGCCTCTTCCGCGGGTCCTTCTCCGCCGGGTCCAGCGCGCCGAGCTCTTGCAGCAGCTGCACGCCGTCCCGGATGTTCCGGTGGTCCGGCGGGTCGATGAAGGGGAACTTCTCGATGTCGCCGAGGCCGGCCGCGGTCATCTGCAGGATGACGGAGGCCAGGTTCGTGCGCAGGATCTCGGCGTCCGTGAACTCCGGCCGGGTGAGGAAGTCGTCCTCCGAGTACAGCCGGATGCAGATGCCGTCGGACGTACGGCCGCAGCGCCCCTTGCGCTGGTTGGCGCTGGCCTGGCTGATCGGCTCGATCGGGAGGCGCTGCACCTTGGTCCGGTGCGAGTAGCGGGAGATGCGGGCGGTGCCCGGATCGATCACGTACTTGATGCCGGGGACGGTCAGGGAGGTCTCGGCGACGTTCGTCGCCAGGACGATCCGCCGGCCGGCATGGGGCTGGAAGACCCGGTGCTGCTCGGCGTGCGACAGCCGCGCGTACAGCGGGAGGACCTCGGTGTTGAAGAGCTTCTTCTTGAGCAGCGCGTCCGCGGTGTCGCGGATCTCCCGCTCGCCGGAGAGGAAGACGAGGACGTCGCCCGGCCCCTCGCGCTGGAGCTCGTCGACGGCCTCGCAGATCGCGGTGATCTGGTCCCGGTCCGCCTCCTCGGAGTCCTCCTCCAGGAGCGGCCGGTAGCGGACCTCCACGGGATACGTCCGGCCGGAGACCTCGACGATCGGCGCGTCGCCGAAGTGGCGGGAGAACCGCTCGGGGTCGATCGTCGCCGAGGTGATGACGACCTTCAGGTCGGGGCGCTTCGGCAGCAGTTGGGCCAGGTAGCCCAGCAGGAAGTCGATGTTGAGGGACCGCTCGTGGGCCTCGTCGATGATGATCGTGTCGTACGCGCGCAGCTCGCGGTCGGTCTGGATCTCGGCCAGCAGGATGCCGTCCGTCATCAGCTTCACGAAGGTCGCGTCGGGGTTCACCTGGTCGGTGAACCGGACCTTCCAGCCGACGGCCTCGCCCAGCGGGGTCCGCAGCTCCTCGGCGACGCGCTCGGCGACCGTTCGGGCCGCGATCCGGCGCGGCTGGGTGTGCCCGATCATGCCCCGCACGCCCCGGCCCAGCTCCAGACAGATCTTCGGGATCTGGGTGGTCTTGCCGGAGCCCGTCTCACCGGCGACGATCACGACCTGGTGGTCGCGTATCGCCTCCAGGATCGCGTCCTTCTTCTGCGAGACGGGCAGCTGTTCGGGATACGTGACCGCGGGCACGCGGGAGGCGCGCCCGTCGACGCGCTCCTTGGCCTTGGCCGCCTCTGCGGCGATCTCGTCCAGGACGGCCGCGCGGGCCTCGGGCTTGCGGATGCGGCGGGCGCCTTCGAGACGACGGCCGAGCCGGTGGGAGTCCCGCAGCGAGACCCCGGCCAGGACGGACTGGAGGGCGGCGAAGGAAGTAGACATACGGAACCCAGGATCGCACCTGCGGACGAGAAGCGGCGAACCGATTTACGAGCGGCTTGCCCGGGCGGGCCCGAGGGCCTTCGTCGGGGCGCGACCGGAGGGTGCGTACTATTTCGGACACGCCGCCCGGACCGGAGGGGTTTCGCATGTTCCGCACCACCCGCGCGCCGGCGGCGTTCGTCGTGCTGATGGGGCTGCTGCTCGGCCTGCTGGTCTGCGGGGCTTCCGCGGGCGCCCCCGCAACGCCCCCGGACGTACCCGTGCTCGGAGCCGCCGTGCCGGGCTGCGACCCGCTCCACCCGGTCGACGAAGGGGCCGTGAGCCCCGTCGTACCACCCCGCGCGCACGGCTTCGCCGATCTGCTGTCCACGCTCGCGGGCGACCGGGCGTCGTGCCGCGGCCGGCAGCCGGAACCGGTCGGCCGGGCCTTGCCGCCGGGGCGGGAAGCACCCGCGCGCGTCCCTCCGTCCCCCGTGGAGCTCTCGGTCCTGAGGGTGTAGACGGGACGACCCCTGCCGTCGTCCTCGTCCTTCCTCCCTTCCGTGTCCAGGAGCGCTTCCGCATGTCCACCTCCACGTCCAAGCCGATCGCCGTCGTCACCGGAGTGGCGGTCGCCGCCGTGCTGCTCGGCGTCGCCTCCTACACCGCCACCAAGCCCTCTTCCCCCGGGGCGCAGGGCTCCTCGACCGTCGCCGAGGTCTCCGCCGACCCGGCCGCCGGCACCTACCCCGAGCTGGCGGCGTACGCCCGCCGCGACCCGGCCGACGGCCTCGCCCTCGGGCGCGCCGACGCCCCCGTCGTCCTGATCGAGTACGCCGACTTCAAGTGCGGCTACTGCGGACAGTTCGCCCGGGAGACCGAACCCGTCCTGGTGGAGAAGTACGTCGAGAACGGCACCCTGCGCATCGAGTGGCGGAACTTCCCGATCTTCGGCGAGGAGTCGGAGGCCGTCGCCCGTGCCGCCTGGGCCGCCGGGCAGCAGGGCCGGTTCTGGCAGTTCCACGCCGCCGCCTACGCGAAGGGCGCCAAGGAGAAGGGGTACGGCAAGGACCGGCTCGTCGCCCTCGCCCAGGAGGCCGGCGTTCCCGACGCGGCCAGGTTCGCCGAGGACGCCGACGGCACGGCGGCCCGCGAGGCGGTCGGCAAGGACCAGGCGGAGGGGTACGAGCTCGGCGCCGCCTCCACCCCGTCCTTCCTGATCAACGGCCGCCCGATCGCCGGTGCCCAGCCCCTGGAGACCTTCACCGAGGCCATCGAAGCGGCGGCCGAGGCGGCCACGTCGGCGAAGGCCCCGGGGTCCCCGGGGGCCGAGGGGTCCCCGGCGGCCGAGGGGGCCGCCCCCTCCGGGGCCGTCCGATGACCTCCGGCATCGGTTACTTCGCCGCCTTCCTCGGCGGACTGCTCGCCCTGCTCAGTCCGTGCAGCGCCCTGCTCCTGCCCGCCTTCTTCGCGTACTCGATCGACACGCGGGCGAAGTTGGTGGCCAGGACGGGCATCCTCTACGCCGGGCTGGCCACCACCCTCGTCCCGCTCGGCGCGGCAGGTTCCCTCGCGGGCCGGTTCTTCTACGGCCACCGGGAGCTGCTCGTCACCGCCGGCGGTTGGCTGATCGTCGGGCTCGGCGTCCTCCAGATCCTCGGCCTGGGCTTCACCTCCCGCCGGATCGCCGAGGCGAGCGGCCGCATCCGGCCGACGTCCGCCCTCTCCGTCTACGCCCTCGGCTTGGTCTACGGCCTCGCCGGCTTCTGCGCGGGGCCGATCCTCGGCAGCGTCCTGACGGTGGCGGCGCTGAGCGGCAGCCCGGCGTACGGCGGGCTGTTGCTCGCCGCGTACGCGCTCGGCATGGCGGTCCCGCTGTTCGTCCTGGCGCTGCTCTGGGAGCGCTACGACCTGGGGCGGCGGCGCTGGCTCCGCGGGCGCCCGATCCGGGTCGGGCGCTTCGAGGCGCATTCCACTTCGGTGCTCTCGGGCCTGTTCTTCGTCGCCCTGGGCGCGCTCTTCCTGGTGTTCGACGGCACGACGGCCCTGCCGGGCCTGCTGACGGTGGAGGAGTCCTTCGCCGTGGAGGAGCGGGTCGGCGCGTGGGGGCGCTCGGTTCCCGACGGGGCGCTGCTCCTCGCGGTCGTGGCCACCGTGGCGGTGGTGCTCGCGGTGCGCGGCCGGAAGGGCCGACGGGGCGGCAAGGCCTGAGGAGTGCGGGGAAGGGACACGCACGCCCCTTCCCCGCAGCGCGGTTTCCCGAGGCCGCGGCTTCCCGGCACTACGGTTTCCCGACGGGCACACGAAGAAGGCCCCGTTCTTTCGAACGGGGCCTTCTTTTTGTGGCTGGGGCCGGGGTCGAACCGGCGACCTATCGCTTTTCAGGCGATCGCTCGTACCAACTGAGCTACCCAGCCGGGGCTGTCCCCCCTGCTCGAAGAGCGAGGAGACGAAGCCATTTCTGGCCTCAGCGATCCTGACGGGACTTGAACCCGCGACCTCCACCTTGACAGGGTGGCGAGCTAACCAACTGCTCCACAGGACCTTGCAATGTGCGAGCACTAGTCTCGCACACGTTAATGCGTGCCCCCAACGGGATTCGAACCCGTGCTACCGCCTTGAAAGGGCGGCGTCCTGGGCCACTAGACGATGAGGGCTAAAGGCCCGCCTGGGCGCTTCGCAGCGCCTCGGGGACGTGAGAAGCATATGGGATGGCGGCCGGTATCGCCAAAACGGTTTCCCCTCCCCCGTGGGAGGCGCCTCCGGGCGGGGGAGAATGGGCGCGTGCTGGAGATGATGCGCGAGGAGTTCGAGGAGCTCGTCGCTGAGGCCCTGGACCGGATTCCGCCGGAGCTGACGCGACTGATGGACAACGTCGCCGTGTTCGTGGAGGACGAGCCCTCCCCGGACGACCCCGAGCTGCTCGGCCTCTACGAGGGGACGCCGCTGACCGAGCGCGGCGAGTGGTACGCCGGCGTGCTGCCGGACCGGATCACGATCTACCGGGGGCCGACGCTGCGGATGTGCGAGTCGCGCGAGGACGTGGTCGCGGAGACCGAGATCACGGTGGTTCACGAGATCGCCCACCACTTCGGCATCGACGACGAACGGCTGCACGCGCTCGGCTACGGCTGAGTCGGGGCGCCCGGCGGGACCGGGTGGAGCGGTTGCCGCCGGGGACGGAGCGGCCCTGCGGGGCCGTGTCCCTTGCGGGGTCGGGGGAGTTGGGCAGTGCGACGCGTTCCGTTCCTGCCCGCTGTCTCCTGGAGGTGCCCCCGTGCGCCATTTGCCCGCCCCGGTGAAATGGGCTGCCACCGCGCTGGCCGTCGCGGCCTGTGCCGGTCTGAGTGGCTGTATGAGTGTGAGCGACGAGGGGGCGAAGCCGGCGCCCGGTGTGTCCGGCGGGACGAAGGGCGTGGCGGCGGAGGTCGACGGGGGCGGCGGGCTCCAGGGCGGCGGCGGTTCCTGGGGCGGCCGGTCGGAGCGGAGCGGACCGACCGCGGCCGGAGAGGGCAGCGAGTCCCCGGTGCCGAGCGGCTCGCCGTCGGGCACGGCGGAGCCCTCGCCCGGCGAGGTGCTGCCGGTGGAAGGTCCCGGGGAGTCCGGAGGCCCGTCCACGGCGCATCCGACGCCCGACGACCGTGACACCGCGGGCGGCGGGTCCGACGGCGACGGCGACGGCGGGGCCAGCGCGGGCGGTGGCGGCGGTGCCGGCGGCGCGGACGCCGGGGGGTCGGGCGGCGGGCCCGCGCCGACGGCCGCGCCCACCACTCCGAAGCCCACCCCGACGCCGGAGCCGACCTCGAACCCCACCCCGGAGCCGACGCCGGAGCCGACCTCGAACCCCACCGAGGCGCCGACGGCCGGCACCGATGCCCAGATGGGTGCGATGTGGGCGGCGGGCGAGTCGGGCACGTCCGCGGAGCCGGAGGCATCCCCGCAGGTCGAGCCGGCGTGACGGAGTCCGATTTGCCACGGGTGGGGGAGGGTGCGTATGGTGGTAGATCGCTTGATCCCATTGCCCGGCGCCGACACAGAAGAGCGCCGCGTGGCGCGTACTCTCCCTAGCCGTGGCTGACCGCATTGAGGCGGTCGATTTGCGAAAACACGGAGTTGACGGGCGCGTGCCGAGACTCCGGAAGGTTTCGCATTTCGCATGTCCATTTTCAGTTCTGACCACGCCGTCATGCCCGAGAACGACGAGATCGTCGAGGCCGTCGAGGCCACCGAAACCGTCGTGACCGAGGCCGACGACACCGTCGTCGAGGGCTCCTCCGACGAGGCCGTCGAGGCCGCCGAGCCCACCATGACCTTCGGCGACCTGGGTCTGCCCGAGGGCGTCGTGCGCAAGCTCGCGCAGAACGGCGTCACCACCCCCTTCCCCATCCAGGCCGCGACCATCCCGGACGCCCTGGCCGGCAAGGACATCCTCGGCCGCGGCCGCACCGGCTCCGGCAAGACCCTCTCCTTCGGTCTTCCGCTGCTCGCCACCCTCGCGGACGGCCGCACCGAGAAGAAGAAGCCCCGCGGCGTCATCCTCACCCCGACCCGTGAGCTCGCGATGCAGGTCGCGGACGCCCTCCAGCCCTACGGCGACGTGCTCGGCCTGAAGATGAAGGTCGTCTGCGGCGGTACGTCCATGGGCAACCAGATCTACGCCCTGGAGCGCGGCGTCGACATCCTCGTCGCCACTCCGGGTCGCCTGCGCGACATCATCAACCGCGGCGCCTGCTCCCTGGAGGACGTCCGGATCGCCGTCCTCGACGAGGCCGACCAGATGGCCGACCTGGGCTTCCTGCCCGAGGTCACCGAGCTGCTCGACCAGGTTCCCGAGGGCGGTCAGCGCCTCCTCTTCTCCGCCACCCTGGAGAACGAGATCGACACCCTGGTGAAGCGCTACCTGGTGAACCCGGTCACCCACGAGGTCGACCCGTCCGCCGGTGCCGTCACGACGATGACCCACCACGTCCTCGTCGTGAAGCCGAAGGACAAGGCCCCGGTCACCGCAGCCATCGCCGCGCGCAAGGGCCGCACCATCATCTTCGTCCGCACCCAGCTGGGCGCTGACCGCATCGCCGAGCAGCTGCGCGAGGCCGGTGTGAAGGCCGACGCCCTGCACGGCGGCATGACCCAGGGCGCCCGTACGCGCACCCTGGCCGACTTCAAGGACGGCTACGTCAACGCGCTCGTCGCGACCGACGTCGCCGCCCGCGGCATCCACGTCGACGGCATCGACCTGGTCCTGAACGTGGACCCGGCCGGTGACCACAAGGACTACCTGCACCGCTCGGGCCGCACCGCCCGCGCCGGTCGTTCCGGCGTCGTGGTCTCCCTGGCGCTGCCGCACCAGCGCCGCCAGATCTTCCGCCTGATGGAGGACGCGGGCGTCGACGCCTCGCGCCACATCGTCGGCGGGGCCGGCGCCTTCGACCCCGAGGTCGCCGAGATCACCGGCGCCCGCTCGCTGACCGAGGTCCAGGCGGACTCCGCGAACAACCTCGCCAAGCAGGCCGAGCGCGAGGTCGTCGACCTGACCAAGCAGCTGGAGCGCCTCCAGCGCCGCGCCGTCGAGCTCCGCGAGGAGGCCGACCGCCTGGTGGCCCGCGCCGCCCGTGAGCGCGGCGAGGACCCGGACGCCGCGGTGGCCGAGGTGACCGAGGCCGCCGAGGCCGAGGTCGCCGCCGCTGCGGTCGAGGCCGAGCGCGCCGCCCGCGCCGAGGAGCGCCGCGAGGAGCGTCCGACCTTCCGCGACGAGCGGGGCAACTTCGAGCGCCGCGACCGCGGTGACCGCGGTGGGAACCACCGCGATGACCGCGGCGGCTTCCGCGGTGGTGACCGCGGTGGTGACCGTGGTGGGTTCCGCCGTGATGACCGTCCGTCGGGTGGGTTCCGTCGCGATGACCGTCCGTCGGGTGGCTTCAACCGCGACGACCGCGGCGGCCGTTCCTTCGACCGTCGTGACGACCGCCCCTCCGGCGGCCACCGCGGCAGCGACCGCCCCTTCAACCGCGACCGTCGTGACGACCGCCCCTCCGGCGGCCACCGCTCGGGCGGCGACCGCCCGTACGGCCGTCGTGACGACCACCGCGGCGCCGGTTCCACCGGCGGCTCCTTCGGCCGCCGCGACGACAAGCCGCGCTGGAAGCGCAACGGCTGACATCGCGTAGTACGACGGGGCAGGGCCCGTACGAA
The DNA here is from genome assembly GCF_042743065.1 of Streptomyces sp. NPDC058872. Taxonomy (NCBI): domain Bacteria; kingdom Bacillati; phylum Actinomycetota; class Actinomycetes; order Kitasatosporales; family Streptomycetaceae; genus Streptomyces; species Streptomyces sp. NPDC058872. The sequence goes on along the minus strand of NZ_JBHYMK010000035.1, from coordinate 34,390 downwards.
CACCAGGTGTTCGTACGGGCCCTGCCCCGTTTCCCCGCGCGCCCCGACCCGGACCGCACGCGGTCGAACCGCCCCGGCAGACCGGCGGGTCACCCGCCACGACGGCCCGTGTCGGATACCCGGTCGGTTCCCGGGCCCTCTCGGGCTATGCTGCTCGGGTGTGCTTGTCCACGGGCCGTTAGCTCAATTGGCAGAGCAGTGGACTTTTAATCCATTGGTTGTGGGTTCGAGTCCCACACGGCCTACACGAGGTGGGGGAGGGGAAACCCTTCGACCTGCCGAGGAGCGCCCCACCCGGTTGCGACCGGGTGGGGCGCTCCGGGGGCGTGCGGGAGTGCTGCGTGAGCGGACGGGGCCGGGTGCCCCGGGAAGGGGCTCGGTCGTCAGGAGAGGAAGGGTGTGCGCCGTGGCCGCACTCGTCTCTTTCCTGAAGGTCTCTGAGGACGGAGCGCTGGTCCGCTACCGGTTCGGGGACGATCCGGACGCATGCACGCGGTACCTGACCGTGAACAAGGAGTCCCGCAGGTCGTCGCCCGACGACGGCCGCACGGACTACGCGTTCGTCAAGGCGTCCCGGAGGATCAGCGCGCTGCGCGAGGAACGCGGCGTGTGGCCGGACCGGGGCATGAGCGCGAGCTGACCGGCCCGCCGGGCCGGTGGCGCGGCTTCCTGACGGTCCGTCCGAGGCGGACGCGGGACATCCTCCGGTCTGCCGGGGAGCGCCCCTCGCGTCGCGTGGGCGGGGCGCGCTGGCGCTCCCCGCCCGATCACTTCTCCTTGCGCTCCGCGAGGGTGTGGGCGACGAGGGCGTTGGCGTGGCCGTGGCCGAGGCCGTGCTCCGCCTTCAGCCAGTTCACGAGCTCCATGTGTCGGGTGAGCGGGGACGTGCGGATGGCGTCCTGCCAATCGGCGATCGGGCGGCCGTACTTCTTCTCGATGGAGGGGAAGTAGCTGGCGGGGCCCTTCACTGCGTCGGCCACGGGGCTTCCTCGCTTCCTGTGCGGTGGGTCTCGGTCGGGTGGGAGGGGGCTCGGAGGGTGGTGCGGCGGCTAGGAGGGGGTGTGGGCGGTGCCCAGCCGCACCAGTACGGCGGTCAGCCACAGCAGGCCGAGGCCGGCGCCCGTGGTGAAGGCGAGCACGGAGGCCGCGGAGGCCGTGAAACCGGCGAGCACGACGACCGGTGCGAGACGCGAGGCCACGGCCCAGCCCCGGTGGCCCCGGGCGGCGAGCGGGCGGGCCAGGACCAGGAACGCGGCGCACAGGGCGAGGTAGCCGACCGTTCCGGCGACCATGTGGGCGGCGCCGTGCCCGCTCATCGTCAGCGGGTCCGGGGAGCCCTCGGGGAAGCCCGCCCCCGCGTCTGCCGGGAAGGCCGCGGCGGCCCAGAAGGAGGTGCCGAAGACGCCGAGCAGTACCGGGCCCCAGGTGTTGCCGGGGCCGCCGTGCAGGGTTCGGCGCAGACCGGTGGCGCCCGCGAGCAACAGCGTTCCGGTGAGCAGGAAGTTGACCGTCTGGATCCAGCCGGACTGGCCGAGGGCGAGCTGGCTGAGGGCGTTGCGGGTGAAGTCGAATCCGTCCCGGGCCAGCCCCTGGGCCGCTCCCAGCAGGAGGAACGACGGTCCTGCCACGGCCGCACCGGTCAGCGCGGTGCGGTGCGCCGGCCGGGTCGCGGGCGGGGCGGGAGCGGTGAGTGCCTGGGCCATGGGGCCTTCCTCCGATCGTGTGGTGTCGCAGTCATGACCGGGGCGGGGCGGAGGATTCGTCGCCCCCGTGGTGTGATCCGGGTCACGTGGGGTGGGGAGGGGGGTTCGTACGGGGAACGTCGTTCCGGTAGGGGTTCCGTCCTTCGGAGAACTGCGCCCGGTGTTCCTCCGTCTTGTCCTCCGGGCGGTCCTTCCGTCCTTCCGTCGGGCGGGTCCGTCCGGGGGCGGTTCGCAGGAGCGTGCGCAAGCGTGGACGCGGAGTGTGGAGGTGGGGCCGGTGTCGGCCAGTGGTTCCGGTGATCCGGCGGGGGAGGCCCGGCGGTTGGCCCGTTGGGCGCTGCTCGCCACGGGGGCCGCGGTCGCGGCGCTGCTGACCGCCCTCGGCGGCGGAATGCTCATCCTGTTGAGCGGGGTCGCGGGGCTCGCGGCCTCGGCCGTGGGGCTCTGGTGGTTCCTCGCGTACCGGGGGCCGCAGCGGGTGGCCGGGGCACTGCTCGCGGTGGCCGCGCCGCTCGTGACCCTGGTCCTGTTCGTGGTCGGGGGCGTCTGGGGGAACGCGCTCGTGGCGCTCGCGCTGTGGGCCGTGGCGCTGTACTGCGCGCGGGCCGCGCTGCGCCGTCCCGAGGAGGGACGGGCCGTACGGGGGGCGGTTGCCCCGGTCACCAGGCCGCGGAAGCCCGTACTGATCATGAACCCGAAGTCCGGCGGGGGGAAGGTCGCCCGCTTCCGACTCGTCGAGCGTGCGGAGCGGCTGGGCGCTCGGGTGGTCCTGCTCGACCCGTCCCGGCCGGCCGACGTCGCCGAGATCGCCCGGAAGGCCGTGGCCGAGGGCGCCGATCTCCTGGGGGTGGCCGGCGGCGACGGCACGCAGGCCCTGGTGGCCGAGGTCGCCGCCGAGCACGGCCTGCCGTTCCTGGTCGTCTCGGCCGGCACCCGCAACCACTTCGCCCTCGACCTGGGGCTCGACCGGGCCGACCCGTCCCGCTGTCTCGACGCCCTGGTCGACGGGGAGGAGCTCCTGGTCGACCTGGGGTCGGTCGCCGGGCGGCCCTTCGTCAACACCGTCTCCTTCGGGGTGTACGCGGACGTCGTCCAGCACCCCGAGTACCGCGAGGCGAAGGCCGGCACCGCGCTCGACGTCCTGCCCGACCTGCTGCAGGGAGGGGAGGGCGGGCGTCTGGACGCGACCGCCGATGCCACCCCGCTCACCGGTCAGCAGGCGATCCTCGTGAGCAACAACCCGTATGCGGCGCCCGATCCGTTCGGCTCGGTCGCCGCCCGCCGGACCCGGCTCGACGGGGGTGCGCTCGGGGTGATCGGCATCCGGGTGGACGGTGCCGCGCAAGCCGCCGAACTGGCGGTGCTGGGGACCCAGGCGGCCGGCCTGAACGTCCTGACGGCCCGTAGGGTGGTGGTCGGGAACGGTTCCGGGGAGGTCATCCCCGTCGCCGTGGACGGCGAGGCGCTGACCCTGCCCACGCCCGTCGTGTGCACCCTCCGTCCGCGGGCGCTGCGGGTCCGGGTGCCGCGCGACCGGCCGGGGGCGCCCCCGCCCCCGCCGCCGCTCGACTGGCGGCGCTTGGTCCGACTGGCCTTCGACGGGCCCGTCCCGGGGGCCGGGTCGCGTGCGGCGACCCGGTGAACCCCCGTACCCCTCACCCCCCCGTACCCCCTACCCCCTGCACCTGAGGAGCGGCGCATGACGGACGACTCGACGAACGGGACCCTCCGGGCGGTGCTGCACGACGTCCGGGCCGTTGACGGCGCCGTGTACGCCGCGGTGGCCGCCACGTCCACCCCCACGCTCGACACGGCGTTCCGCCGGCTCTCCACGGCCGCCGACCACTCCAAGATCTCGTTCACCGTCGCCGCTGCACTGGCCCTGGTGCCCGGTCGGCCGCGGCGGGCCGCGCTCGCCGGGGTCGGGGCGATCGCGGTGGCCTCGGCCTCGGCGAACCTGCTGGGCAAGCGGTTGGTGCGGAGGTCGAGGCCGGACCGGGAGGCCGCCCGGGTGGTGGTGGGCCGGCACGTCCCCATGCCGGCCTCGGCCTCGTTCCCGTCCGGGCACACGGCGTCGGCGGTGGCCTTCGCGACCGCCGTGGGCTCGGTGCTGCCGGCCGCCACGGTGCCCCTCGCGGCCCTGGCGTGGGCCGTGGGCTACTCCCGCGTCCACACCGGTGTGCACTATCCGGGGGACGTCGCCGCCGGTGCCCTCCTGGGCGTCGCGAGCGCGGGGGTGTCCCTGGCCGCCACGACCTGGCGGGCGGCCAGGGAGAAGTGACCTCCGTCGGGTCGTGGCGGAGCTTCAGTACGTCGCGCGGGCCAGGTCCTCCTCGGTGAAGCCGAGCGCGGCGATCCGCTCCGGGTCGGCCAGGACGTGCAGGTGGACGATGCGGTCCTCGACGATGGTGAAGGCCATGAGCGCCCCCGGGCGCCCGTCGGTGACGGAGAGGACCGCGGGCTGACCGTTGGCCACGACCCGCAGCGACCCCCTGCGGAACTTCGCGTAGGTGAGGGCCTGCGCGATGACGGCCTCGGCGCCCCGCACGACCTTGGAGGCCGCCGCGAGGGTCATGCCGCCGTCCGCGCGCAGCACCACGTTCGGGTCGAGGACGGCGAGCAGGCCTTCGAAGTCGCCGCCGTTCGCCGCGGCGAGGAAGGCGTCGGCGATCTCCCGCTGGCGGCGTGCGTCCGGGCCGGGGGCCGGGGCGGCGTCCTGCACCCGGCGCCGGGCGCGGCTGGCGAGCTGGCGGGTCGCGGCCGGAGCGCGGTCCACGATCTTCGCGATCTCGTCGAAGGGGACGGCGAACATGTCGTGCAGGACGAAGGCGAGTCGTTCCGCCGGTGCCAGGGTGTCCAGGACGACGAGGAGCGCGAGCCCGACGGATTCGGTCAGCTCGGCCGTGTGCTCGGGGTCGGTGGTGTCGGCCACCCGGACGACCGGGTCGGGGACGTAGTGCTCCAGCGGCTCCTCGCGGCGCGAGCCGCGTGAGCGCAGCATGTCCAGGCAGACCCGGCCGGTGACCGTGGTCAGCCAACCGCTGAGGTTCTGCACCCCGCTGACGTCGCTGCGGTTGAGCTTGAACCAGGTCTCCTGGACGGCGTCCTCGGCCTCGGCGAGCGAACCCAGCATCCGGTAGGCGACCGCCCGCAGGTGGCCGCGGTCGGCGTCGAAGCGTCGGGCCAGGAGCTCCCGGTCGGTGCGCGTGCCGCCGTCCTGGAGGTGGTTCCTGTCGTGGTCCACTCGTCGATCTCCCCGTTCGAGTCCCGTCATGCCCTGATGACGGTTGGCATCCCGTCGATGTGACACCCGTGCCGGCACCGGTCCGCGTGGCGGAGGGGCCCGGCGGCCCGCTGGGTGAGATCCCCGGCATCCTGTGCCAAGTGCCGGGGATTTCACGGCAATGCATCCTCAGTGCCGTGGATCTGCACTTCAGTGCCGCGTCCTTCGTTCGTAGATTGATCACCATGACGACGACAACGACACGGGTCAACCCCGTGCTCCGCACCCCGCCCGCCCCTCCCGCCGCCGCGGTCGCGCACTTCTCCGCGAGCCTGGCCTTCCACGCCGACGTCTCCGACGTGGCCTCCGCGCTCGACACCGCCGCCGCCGAGGGCGTCGACCCGGGCTTCGTGGTCCTCGACTCCCGCTCGACCGCCTCCTGGGACCAGGGGCACGTTCCCGGCGCGGTCCACCTGCCGACCGCGCTCATCGCCGAGCGGGCCGAGCAACTGCTCGACCGGTCCGTGCCGGTCGTCACCTACTGCTGGGGCCCGGGGTGCAACGGCGCCACGCGCGCCGCGCTGGCCCTCGCCGAGCAGGGCTTCCTGGTGAAGGAGATGCTGGGCGGCTTCGAGTACTGGGTGCGCGAGGGCTTCGCGTACGAGACCTGGGAGGGGGACGCCCGGAAGGCGGCCGACCCCCTGACGGCGCCGCTCGAATCCGAGGACTGCGGCTGCTGACGGGAAACCGATTTCGTGATTGCCCCGGTCATGCCGTAGAGTCAGGTTCACCGACGCGGGGTGGAGCAGCTCGGTAGCTCGCTGGGCTCATAACCCAGAGGTCGCAGGTTCAAATCCTGTCCCCGCTACTGAAGGACGAAGGCCCGGATCCATGAGGATCCGGGCCTTCGTCGTGTCGTGCCGCCTTCCGCTTGACCTTGACGCTACGTCAAGATCTAGCGTTCTCGGCATGGAGTGGTCGATCCAGGAGATCGCCAAGAAGGCCGGTACCACCAGCCGCACCCTCCGGCACTACGGGGAGCGCGGACTGCTGGAACCGAGCCGGATCGGTGCGAACGGTTACCGGTACTACGACCAGGCGGCGCTCGTCCGGCTGCAGCGGATCCTGCTGCTGCGCGAGCTCGGGCTCTCGCTGCCCGCCATCGCCGAGGTCCTCGCAGGGCAGCGGGACGCCTCCGCCGCCCTGCGCACCCACCTCGCCCTGCTGGAACAGGAACGCGAGCGCATCGGACGCCAGATCGCGTCGGTGCGGACCACTCTGGAGAAGACCGAGAAGGGAGAAGAGCTCATGGCCGACGAAGTGTTCGACGGCTTCGACCACACGACGTACGAGGAGGAGGTCACCGAGCGCTGGGGGAGCGAGGCGTACGCGGAGGGCGACCGCTGGTGGCGCTCGCTCGACGCCGGGCAGAAGAAGGCGTTCGTGGCGGAGCAGGCCGACATCGCCCGCGACTTCGGGCGGGCGGCGCGGGCCGGTCTCGCCGCCGACGGCGAGGAGGTGCAGGCCATCGTGCGGCGCCAGGTCGCATGGCTGTCGAAGACCGCGACGCCGAGCAAGGAGTATCTGATCGGACTCGGCCAGATGTACGTCGACGACCCGCGCTTCACCGCCCACTACGACAAGCACGGGGAGGGCGCCGCGCTCCTGGTCCGGGACGCGATGACCGTCTATGCGGAGCGGCACCCGGACTGATCCGCTGCCCACGGCGTGCGGAACCCCCGGGGAACGGCAGCCCGCAGCCCGCGGGACCCCGGTGATCCGCTGCCCGAAGTAAACGGTGGCCAAAACCGTGCCCGCCTCTTTGTGGGCGCGCGATGCCCCACCGTAGTCTCACGCGCACCATGAGTGACGACGGGTGCATGAGGGACCTGAGCCGGCGGGCGCCCGCCGTGCTCGTCCTGCTTGCGCTCCTCGCGCTCCTCGTCGGCGTCTGCCACGGCTCCCACGGGCACGGGCTGCCGACCTCCGCCCCGGCCACCGTCTTCGCCCCCGTCTCCCCGCACGGTTGTGAGCGCTCCGGTGACCCGTGGTCCCTCGACGCGCCCCTGCCCGCGCAGGGTGCGGCCTCCCAGCTCGCCGCGCCCGACGCCGGCGGCGCCACGGCCCGGTCGTACGCGGCGGACCTCCGCACCGACCCCCGCGCGCGCTGCGTCCGGGGCAGGGCGGGACCCGGCCCCGAGCCGGGCCTTCTGCTGATCGCCCTCGGAGTGGACCGGAACTGAACCGGGTCCCGCACCCGCGTGACCAGGTTCCCTTCCGCGTACCCACCAGCAAGGACGTACCCCGCCATGAGCGCACCACGGACCGGCTCCCCGCTGTCCACCGCCCCGCTGCCCACCGCCCCGGCCCACGTCCAGACCGTCGGGAACACCCCCGTCCTGTGGACGGACGACGGCTACTGGGCCAAGCTCGAAGGCTTCAACTTCGGCGGCATCAAGGACCGCGCCGCCCTCTACATGGTCGAGCAGGCCCGTCGCCGCGGGGAGTTGCGGCCGGGCGCCCCGATCGTCGAATCCTCCTCCGGGACCCTCGGCCTCGGTCTGGCCCTCGCGGGCGTGCTCCACGGCCACCCCGTGCACATCGTCACGGACCCCGGTCTCGAACCGATCGTCGAGCGGATGCTCGTCGCCCACGGCGCCCGGGTCCACCTGGTGCGCGAGCCGCGCCCGCGGGGCGGTTGGCAGCAGGCCCGGATGGACCGGGTCGCCGAGCTGCTGCAGGGCCTCGACGGCGCCTGGTGGCCCGACCAGTACGGGAACCCCGACAACCCCGATGCGTACGCGGGGCTCGCCGCCGAGCTGTCCGCGCAACTGGACCGGATCGACGTCCTGGTCTGCGCGGTCGGCACCGGGGGCCATTCGGCCGGGATCGCCCGGGCCCTGCGCGCCACCAGCAGTCCGGCCCTGGAGCTGGTCGGCGTGGACTCCGTGAACTCCACCGTCTTCGGGCTGCCGGCCGGGGAGCGGTTGATGCGTGGCCTCGGTTCCTCCATCCACCCGGCCAACGTGGACCACGGGGCCTTCGACGAGGTCCACTGGGTGGGTCCGGCGGAGGCGGTGCGGGCGGCCCGCCGCCTGGCCTCCCGCCAGTTCGCGACGGGAGGCTGGAGCGTGGGGGCGGTCGCGCTGGTCGCCGGATGGCTGGCCCGCACCAGGCCGCGCGGGACCCGGATCGCGGCGGTCTTCCCGGACGGGCCGCAGCGGTACTTCGACACCGTCTTCAACGACGAGTTCTGCGCGGCGCACGGCCTCCTCGACGGGTCCGTGCGGGAGGAGCCGGCCGGGTACGTCCACGGCGAGACCGTCAGCGGCTGGACCCGCCGGGACCTGGGGAGGGCCCGGTGACCACGGCGACCGCGCCCGCCAAGGGCGGCATCTGGAGGCAGACCCGCAGCTTCGACCCGGCCGTGCGGCTGCTCTTCCTCAACCAGCTGACCATCAATCTGGGCTTCTACATGCTCATGCCGTACCTGGCCGCGCACCTGGCGGACGGGCTCGGGATGGCCGCCTGGGCCGTCGGCCTCGTCCTCGGCGCCCGGAACCTCTCCCAGCAGGGCATGTTCCTCGTCGGCGGGGCGCTCGCCGACCGGCTCGGCTTCAAACCGCTGATCGTGGCCGGCTGTGCGCTGCGGACGGTCGGCTTCGGGGCGCTCGCCCTCGCACAGTCGCTGCCGTGGCTGATCGCCGCCTCGCTCGCCACGGGACTGGCGGGCGCGCTGTTCAACCCGGCGGTGCGGGCCTGCCTCGCGGCGGAGGCGGGGGAGGAGCGACGGGTGGAGGCCTTCGCGCTGTTCAACGCCTACTACCAGGCGGGCATCCTGCTCGGGCCGCTCGTCGGGGTGGCCCTGACGGGGGTGTCGTTCCGGCTGACGTGCGTGGTGGCGGCGGTGCTGTTCGCCGGGCTGACCCTGGTCCAGCTGCGGCACCTGCCCGTGCGGACCGCCTCCGGTGCCGCCGGGGAGGGGGAGCGGGGGCAGTTCCGCACCGTGCTCGCGCACCGCACCTTCTGGCTCTTCTCGCTGGCCATGACCGGCTCGTACGTGCTGTCCTTCCAGGTCTACCTGGCGCTGCCGCTCGCCGCGGGCGGTAGGGCGACGACGACCGCGCTGTTCGTGGTCTCGGCGCTCGTCGCACTCGTCGGGCAGTTGAGGATCACGGCCTGGTGCCGGCGCCGCCTCAGCCGGGAGCGGTGCCTGGTCCTCGGACTCGGTCTGATGGGCAGTGCCTTCCTGCTCCCGGCCGCCCTGGGCCGGGGCGTGGCGGGGCTGCTGCTGTGCGCGGCGGTGCTGGCCGTTGCGAACGCGGTGCTCTACCCGTACGAGATGGACACCGTCGTCGCCCTGGCCAGGGGCCGCTGGGTCGCCACCCATTACGGGCTCTACAACACGGTGTGCGGGATCGGCATCACCCTGGGGAACCTGGGGACGGGCGCGCTGTTGGACGTCACCGGGTGGTCGGCGGTGCCGTGGCTCGCGCTGTGCGGGGTCGGTCTGGTGTGTGCGGCGGCGATGGCCCTGCTGGCCCGGGGCGGGCGGCTCGCCGAGGGGGTCGCCGTCCCGGCGTCGGGCTGACGCCGTCCACCGGTCGGCCGCCCGGGAGTCGCCGCCGCGCGGGACGGCGGCGACCCTGGGAGGGCGCGGTGCGGACCGCGGCCGGTCGGACCGGGCAGGAGAGCACAGGTGGGGCACCCCGTGGGAGCGGCGCGCGGAGCACGGCGGCGCGACGAGGCCCGTCCGGCGTACGGCGGGGTGCGGCGGTTCCTCCGCACCCTGCCCCCGCTGGTCATCGTGGGCGGTGTCGTCTTCGACCTGCTGACACCGCCCGCGTACACGGCGGCGCCGCTCTTCTCCGCCGCCCCGCTGATCGCCGCGCCCTTCTTCTCGACGCTGACCAGTCTGCTCACCGGCATCGCCGCGGTGCTGGCCTCCATCGGACTGCACGTCTACAACGGCACCTCCTTCGACATCCCGCCCCTCACCGAGACCCTGACCGTGGTCACCGTCTCCGTGCTCGCCCTGCTCATCAACCGGGTCGTGCGCCGCAGCGGCGAGCGGCTCGCCTCGGCGCGGGTGATCGCCGCCGCGGCGCAGAAGGCCGTGTTGCCGACGCCCGCCGAGCGGATCGGCGGGCTGCAGTGCGCGGCGCGGTACGAGGCGGCGCAGGCCGATGCGTTCATCGGCGGGGACCTGTTCGCCGTGCAGGACACCCCGCACGGGGTGCGGCTGGTGGTCGGGGACGTGCGGGGCAAGGGGATGGACGCGGTCGAGGCGGTCGCCGTCATCGTGGGGGCCTTCCGGGAGGCGGCCGAGCAGGAGCGGTCCCTGGAGGGGGTGGCGCAGCGGCTGGAGCGGGCACTGGCGCGGGAGGGCACCCGCCGGGACGAGCTCGACGCGGTCGAGGGGTTCACGACCGCGGTGCTGGCCGAGGTCCCGCACGCCGGCGGGAGCGGGACCTTCGACGGCTTCGTCCGGGTCGTCAACCGCGGGCACCCGCCGCCGCTGCTGTTGTACGGGGACGGGCGACTGGCCCCCCTGGAGCCGGACGAGGCCGCGCTACCGCTGGGCATGGGTGAGTTGGGTGCGTGGCCGGACCGGGCGCAGGCCCTGCCGTTCCCACCGGGTGCGACGCTGCTCTTCTCCACTGACGGCCTCTCGGAGGCCCGGAACGGGCAGGGCGTCTTCTACGATCCGGCGGCCCGGCTCGCCGGGCGGATCTTCCCGGGGCCGGAGGAACTGCTCGATGCCCTCGTGGACGACGTGCGCCTCCACACGGGTGGCGGTGCGACGGACGACATGGCGTTGCTCGCGGTGAGCCGGCCGGCGAGCGGGCAGCCGGAGCGGCGCCGGACGATGCCGGTCGTGCCGCCGACCGGCTCCGGTCACCAGGGGTAGTCGAGGGGTGTCACTGCGATAACAATTGACACAACGTCAGATTTTGAAGGTTTCGCCCTTCGTGCCCCTGGCCTTGTTGAGTGGGGGTCAAATCGCCTCATAGCGTGCTAATTCAATGAATGATCAAGGGGAACGGCTTGGAATCGGGAGGCCCTGTCTATTAACGTTCGATAACGCAGTGCGGTCGTCCCAGCCGTCGCAAGAGGCGGCACCGTGCGCATGCGCCGAATCCTGAAAAGGAACCGGGGAACCACCACTTGGGGTGAATCGGGCCCCTTCGCACGCGTGCGAACCACGCACCCGCGCGAGCGAGCCCGTAGGAGACCTTCCTGCTCCGAACCCGTCAGCTAACCCGGTAGGCGAGGAGGAAGGAAAGGAGCGCGCCCCCGTGGCGTCCAACACCCCCGCACCCGAGGCCCCCTTCGACGCCTTCGGCGGCGGTGCGGGTCCCGTTGCCGAAGGCACCGAGTGGAACCCCACCGAGGGCTCCCTCCGGGCCGAGAACCGTTCCGGCGGCCGGCACCGGGTCGTCAAGCAGCGCTCCAACTTCGCCCGCTCCTCCACCGTCCTCGGCGTCGGCGTGATCGCGGCCGTCGGCGCGGGCGGCCTCGCCACCGCGCAGGAGAAGCCCCCGGTGGCGATATCCCTCCCCGACCTCCCCGACCTGGACCTTCCGGACGCCCAGGACCTCCCCGGCGTCGGCGCGTTCCTCTCCGGCGACGAGGAGGAGGCGCCCGTCACCACGGCCGCCGCCAACCCGAACCCGCTCACCAGCACCACGTACGCCACCGCGACCGAGGACCGGAGCGGCCAGGCCGAGCAGGTCTCCGCCGGCACCGCCGACGCGGGAGAGGCCCTGCGCGCCCGCATCCTCCAGCAGGCCGAGCAGCAGCAGGCCTCCGCAGACGCCACCGAGAAGGCCGAGGCGGAGAGGGCGGCGGCGGAGAAGGCGGCCGTCGAGGCCGCGGCCAAGGCGGAGGCGGCGGCGAAGGCCGAGGCGGAAGCCAAGGCGAAGGCGGAGGCGGAGGCCAAGGCGAAGGCGGAGGCGGAAGCGGCGGCGAAGGCCGAGGCCGAGCGCCTGGCCCAGCTGGCCGCGAGCTACTCGCTCCCCCTCTCCTCGTACACGATCACCTCCACCTACATGCAGTCCGGCTCCATGTGGTCCTCCGGCTACCACACCGGCCTCGACTTCGCCGCCCCCACGGGCACCCCGCTGAAGGCCGTCCACGGCGCGACCGTCAAGTCGGCCGCCTGGTCCGGTTCCTACGGCTACCGGATCGTCCTGGAACTGGAGGACGGCACCGAGGTCTGGTACTGCCACCTGTCGTCCATGACGGTCAGCGTCGGCCAGACCGTGGGCACCGGCGAAACGATCGGCCGCGTCGGCGCCACCGGCAACGTCACCGGCCCCCACCTCCACCTGGAGGTCCACACCCCCGGCGGCGACGGCATCGACCCGGCCGGCTGGCTCCGCTCCAAGGGCCTGAGCATCTGACCCCGGTGGAATAGGCCCGGCGGCGGGACCCGTTGGTCGATTCATGACCACCCTCCGCCCGCTGGGCACCTCCGAGCTGCACGTCTTCCCCCTCGCCCTGGGCGGCAACGTCTTCGGCTGGACCGCCGACGAGGACCAGTCCTTCGCCGTCCTCGACGCCTACGCCGCGGCCGGTGGCAATTTCATCGACTCCGCCGACGTCTACTCCGCGTGGGCCGAGGGCAACGAGGGCGGCGAGTCCGAGACCGTCATCGGCCGCTGGCTCGCCTCCCGGGGCAACCGCTCCGAGGTCGTCGTCGCCACCAAGGTCGGCGCCCACCCCCACTTCAAGGGCCTCTCCGCCGCCACCATCAAGGCGGGCGCGGAGGAGTCGCTGCGTCGCCTGGGCACCGACCACATCGACCTCTACTACACCCACTTCGACGACGAGTCCGTCCCCGTCGAGGAGATCGTCACCGCCCTCGACGGGCTGGTGCGGGAGGGCAAGGTGCGGGCCGTCGCCGCCTCCAACATCTCCCCGGAACGGCTGGGCGCCTCCCTCGACTTCGCCGAAGCCGAAGGCCTCGCCCGGTACGTCGCCCTCCAGCCGCACTACAACCTGGTCTCGCGCGACACCTACGAGGGGCCGCTGCTGGACGTCGTCGCCGGGGCGGGCATCTCCGCCGTCCCCTACTACGGCCTCGCGTCCGGTTTCCTCACGGGCAAGTACCGCCCCGGGAAGACCGTCGAGAGCGCCCGCGCCCACCGCGCGGCGGCGCTCGCCGAGACCGGGCGCGGACGGGCCGTGCTCACCGCGCTCGACACGGTCGCCGAAGCGCACGGGGCGGAGCCCGCCACCGTCGCCCTGGCCTGGCTGGCCTCCCGGCCGACCGTCGCCGCCCCGATCGCCTCGGCCCGCACGGTGGAGCAGGTCCCGGCCCTGGTCGCCGTCGCCGACCTCACCCTGACCGGGGCCGAACTGACCCTCCTCACGGAGGCCTCGGCCTGAGCCGCCGACCGGGGTGCCGACGGCCGCGGCCCCCGGCCGACCCCCCCCCGCCCCGGGCCCCGGGCCGGCCCCGTCCCCCGGGCGCGCCCCGCCCCCGACCCCCGCCCCCGCCGCGGCCCGCGCGCGCGGCCCCCCCCCCCCCGCCCCCCCCCGCCCGCGCCGGCCCCCCCCCCGGGGGGGCCCCCGGCCGGCGCCCCGGGGCCCCCCCCGCGCCCCCCGGCCCCGCGGCCCTGCCCGGTCCGCCGTGCGCGCACGGCCCCGTACCGCAGCCGCCTCAGCTGCGGTACGGGTTGTAGCCGTCGTAGTCCAAGTACTGGGGAGGCGCCCAGGCCCGACCCGTCGCCCGGGCCGCGTAGGTGAGGGCGGGCGAGGCGACCGCGCGGCGCTGCCACAGGTGGTGCAGCAGTTCCTGCTCCCGGGCCGCGAAATCGGGCCCCGCGGTGCCGCGCCGGGCCCGGTTCCGGAGGAACGCCAGGGTCGTCGCGAAGGACTCGTACTCGCCGACCGCCCGCGCGGCCGGCTGACCGTACGTCCGGGCGGCGAACGAGCGGGCCACCTGGCGGGCCTGCATCGAGGAGAGCGCCAGCGGTTCCGCGGGGGCGAGCCAGCCGGCCGCCGCGTACGCCGGGAGCTCCCCGGAGATCGTGCGCAGCTCCCGCTGCCGGCTCCACACCGCCAGCCAGGTCAGCAGGCCGAAGGCCGGGACCATGAGCGCCCCGTACACGGTCAGGAAGGCGAGTGCACCGCCGAAGGCGACCGAGCCGTTCCACGCGGCGTGCAGGCCCATGGCGAGCAGCAGTCCGGCCAGCGGCAGCAGCACCTTGCGGAGCCGCCTTCCCCGCGGAGCGAGGGCCGCCAGCCCGAAGCCGATGCCGGTGAGCGCGGTGAAGAGCGGATGCGCGAACGGCGACATCACGATCCGGGCGAAGAAGGTCGCCACGGTGACCGAGCCGAGCCCGGAGGAGCCGAACTCCTGGTCCTCGCCGAAGGCGTTGCCCAGGTAGAGGATGTTCTCCGTGAAGGCGAAGCCGGTTGCGGTGAAGCCGGCGAACACCACCCCGTTGACCAGGCCGCCGAAGTCCTTCCGGCGGAAGAGGAACAGCAGCAGGATCGCCGCGGCCTTCGCGCTCTCCTCCACCACCGGAGCGACGGCGGTGGCGCCCAGGGTGTCCGCGGAGAGCGGGTCCGCGGTGGCCGTGGCGATCCAGCGGATCGCGAAGGAGTTCGCCAGGATCGCGACGAGCGCCGCGGCGAAGGCGCCCCAGGCGAAGGCGAACAGCAGGTTCTTCCAGGGGCCGGGATCGACCCGGTCGAGCCAGCGGAACGCCGCCGTCAGCAGCGGTACGGGCAGCACGGCGAGGCCCAGGCCGACGAGGAAGCCCTCCGTGCCCGTCTGCTCGCGGACCATGGCCAGGATGACCAGGGCGCAGAGCAGCAGCACGGCGACGATGACCACGGCCCGGAGCAGCCGGCTGCGCCAGAAGGCCCGGCGGGGCCGGTAGCGCCACTGGGAGCGGTCGGCGACGCCGGGGAAGGACGGTTCCTCGCCGTCCCGGTGCGGCACGGGAACGGCTTCCGACTGGTCGGGGGACACGGGGTTCGACACGTGAGCGACCTTAACGACCGGCACCGACGGCGGTCGACGAAGTTACCCGTTCCCGGTCACTTCCTGCGGAAGAGGAGGTCGTGCACCACGTGTCCCTTGTCCAGCCCCTGCCCCTCGAAGCGGGTGAGGGGACGGAAGTCGGGGCGGGGCGCGTAGCCGCCGTCGGCCTGGGTGTTCTCGTAGTCGGGGTGGGCGGAGAGCACCTCCAGCATCTGCTCGGCGTACTCCTCCCAGTCCGTGGCGCAGTGGAGCACGGCACCGGGCTTCATCCGGGGCGCGAGCAGGCTGAGGAACTCGGGCTGGATGAGCCGCCGCTTGTGGTGGCGCGCCTTGGGCCACGGGTCCGGGAAGTAGACGCGGCAGCCGTCGAGGGACGCGTCGTCGAGCATCTCCCGGAGCAGGATGACGGCGTCGCCGTTGGCGACGCGGACGTTGTTCAGGCCGTTCCGGTCGGCGAGGCCCAGCAGATTGCCCTGGCCGGGGGTGTGCACGTCCACGGCGAGGATGCCGGTGTCGGGGTCGGCGGCGGCCATCTGCGCGGTCGCCTCGCCCATGCCGAAGCCGATCTCCAGCACGACCGGGAGCCCGTCGAACATCTCGCCGAGGTCCAGGACCCGCTTGCCGTCGATGTCGAGCCCCCAGTCGGGCCACCGCTTCAGCATGGCCTCGGCCTGCCCGTAGGTGACGCGGCTGCGGCGCGGCTGGAAGCTCCGGATCCGCCGCTCGTGATGGGCCCCGGCGGGGTCGGGCACGGGCCCCTCGCCGGGGGCGAACATGCGACTGCCGCGCCGTGCGACGGGCTGGGCGGGGTCGGCGGCGGGACGCGGGCTGTTCTCGGTCTGCTCAGGCACAATGCGACCGATTCTACGGCGGTGGCCGGGGACCGGCCTCCGGTCGGCCGCGCCCGGGCGGGACGGCCTACAGCGGGACGGCCTACAGGTGGGCCAGGGCCCGGCGGGCCACCTCGCGCCCGATCGGGAGGGACGCCGTCGCCGCGGGCGAGGGGGCGTTCAGCACGTGGACCGTGCGCGCCGCCTCGCGGATCAGGAAGTCGTCGACGAGCGTCCCGTCCTTCAGGACCGCCTGCGCCCGCACCCCCGGCACCGCCCGCCGCAGATCGGACTCCTCGACGATCGGCAGCATCCGCCGCACCGCCTCGGTGAAGGCCCGCTTCGACAGGGACCGGTGCATCTCGCCGGCGCCGTACCGCCAGTGGGCCCGGGCGATCGCCCAGGAGCCCGGCCAGGCCAGGGTGGCGCCCAGCTCGCGCGGGCGGACGACGGACCAGCCGTACCCCTCCCGGGCCAGTGCCGGGACCGCGTTCGGTCCGACGTGGACGCCGCCGTCGATGCCCCGCGTCAGGTGCACCCCGAGGAAGGGGAAGGCGGGGTCCGGCACCGGATAGACCAGGCCCCGCACCAGGGAGGGGTCGGTGAGCTCGTAGTACTCCCCCCGGAAGGGCACGATCCGCATGCCCGGGTCGTCGCCCGCGAGCCGGGCGACCCGGTCGCAGTGGAGCCCCGCGCAGTTGACCAGGACCTTGCCCCGCACCACCCGCCCGTCCGCCGTCCGCACGGCGACGCCCCACGGCCGGCGGTCGACGGCGGTCACCTCCGCGCCCCGCAGGATCCGGGCCCCGGAGATCTCGGCGAGCCGAGCCGCCACCGCTCCGTAGTCGCAGATCCCGGTCGTGCCGACGTGGATCGCGGCGAGGCCCCGCACCCGGGGCTCGTAGGCACTGATCTGGGACGGGCCGAGCTCGCGCACCGGGATGCCGTTCTCCCGGCCGCGCTGCACCAGTGCGTGCAGCCGGGGGAGTTCCTCGCGCTCGGTGGCGACGACGAGCTTGCCCGTCACCTCGTACGGTATGCCCCACTCCGCGCAGAACTTCACCATCTCGGCGGCGCCCTCGACGGCGAACCGCGCCTTGAGCGAACCCGGCCGGTAGTAGAGCCCGCTGTGGATCACCCCGCTGTTGCGCCCGGTCTGGTGGCGGGCGAGGTCCTGCTCCTTCTCCAGGACGGTGACCCGGGTGCCGGGGGCGGCGCGCGTCAGGGCGTGCGCCGTCGACAGACCGACGATCCCACCGCCGATCACCAGCACGTCACAGTCAAACACCAGCGCCACCTCTCACCCCGATAGTGCACTGGCCCACTGACAACGCCCTTAAACGCCCATGCCGTGGGACGCGCATCACGCCGGTGCGACGAGCAGCGGCCTGGCCCGCTCGCGCAGCTCCATGACGCGTGGCTCGTGGCCGTACGGTTCGAGCCGGTGCAGCAGGTCCCGCACGTACTCGGTCGTCCGCGCCGAGGAGATCCGTCCCGCCACCTCCACCGCACGGGTACCGGCGGCGCAGGCCGCGTCCAGGTTGCCCGACTCCAGTTCGGCGACGGCGGAGACCACCAGGCGCAGGCCGTGCGAGCGGACGAACTCCTCCGTCGGCCGGGACAGGGCCTCCTCGGTGAAGCGCCGCACCTCGTGCGGCATCCGCAGGTCCCGGTAGCACTCGGCGGCATCGGCACAGAAGCGGTCGTAGGAGTAGAAGCCGAGCCAGGTCGGGTCGGCGTCCCCGTCCCGGGACCGCTCCAGCCAGCCCTCGGCGGACTTGAGCGCGGCGGCGGCGGCGACCCCGTCCCCCGCCTTGGCGTGCGCACGGGCCTCGACGAGGCGGAAGAAGGACATGGTGCGGGCGGTGGCGAGCCCCCGGTTGCGCTCCAGGGCGCCCTGCGCGAGGTCGACGCCCTCGTCGGCGAAGCCCCGGTAGGTGGCCTGGAGGGACATGGAGGCGAGGACGTAGCCGCCGAGCGGCACGTCGGCGGCGCCGCGGGCGAGCCGCAGGGCCTGGATGTAGTAGCGCTGGGCGGCTTCCTGCTGCCCGGTGTCGAAGGCCATCCAGCCGGCGAGCCGGGTGAGTTCGGCCGTCGCGCCGAACAGGGCCCGGCCGACCTCGTCCGAGTACGAGCCGAGCAGCAGCGGTGCCGCGTCCACGCGTAAGCATTCGGGGACCATCGAGGAGCGCCAATCCCCGCCGCCGTACTTGGAGTCCCAACGGCGGGCGTCCTCGGCGGCCTCGCGGAGCTTGGCGACGTCGCTGTGGCCCACGCGCACGTGCTCGGGGACCGCCGGCGCGGTCCCGACGGCCGTGGCGGGGCGCGGGACCTCGCGCTCCACCGACGGGTCGGCCGGGGTGATCAGCCAGCGGGACGTGGGGGTCGCATACGCGCTGACCGCGAACGAACCGGCCAGCGACTGCCAGATCCCCCCGCCGGCGCGGCGTCCGGCGAGGTCGAGCCGGTAGAGGTCGGTGGCCGAGCGGACCGCCTCGTCCACGTCGCGCGGGAAGGCCAGTCCGACCTCGGGTGCCGGGTCGGCGTCCGCGAGGCCGATCTCGTGCAGCGGCACCGGCCGACCGAGCTTCTGCCCGATCGCGGCGGCGATCAGGTGCGGTGCGGCCCCCTGCGGCACCATGCCCTTGGACACCCACCGGGCGACCGAGGTCTTGTCGTAACGAAGCGTCAGTCCCCTTTGCGCACCGAGGTCGTTGACGCGCCGGGCGAGCCCGGCGTTGCTGATTCCCGCGAGGGCGAGAACCGTGCCGAGCTTTTCGTTCGGCCCGCGTTGCTCCCTGGACATGACGCCACCCCTCGACAACCCAGACGGCCGCCACGACGCCGGGCATAGGCGTGCGGCATTCGTAAGCACAGCGTAGTTCGCCGCATCCCTACCGTTAAGGGGCGGTGTTCCGTATGGCGAGATTGTTGTGTGAAAGTGCGATGGATGGGCCCCGCGGGGCGGCTCGTGCTCCCGCCGTGTGGCCGTGCGCCCGGCCGTGCGCTCTCGTCGGGCCACCGGGGGAGCGCTTCCATGGGTCCTGCGTGGGTCGGCCCGCTCGGCCGGGAACGGTGTCCCGGACCAGTGGGCTGGGGGACACTGCCGCCCCATTCCCCGCGGGCGGCGGACGGCGCCGGGAGGCGGGAACGCCTCCCGGGCTGCCGAGGGACCCCCGTGAGGACGAAGACACCCGGACGCCTTTCAAACCTCCAAAGAGGGGCGATATTTGGCCGAATGGCATCGATGTGTTGCCGACGGCCAACTGGCGCATGCCAGGGGCGCATTCGCCTTTTGTGACCGTGCCCCCAGACCCCGCCCCGTGCGCCGTTGTCATGGCAGCATGTCTCCACCGAAACGGATGTGGAGGCGCCGATGCGATGGCTGGTGGGCTGGAGCAGTGTCGCCGCGAGCTTCGCCACGACCCCGGGGGCGGCGAGCGGCGCCCGCGGCTCCGGGGCGACGGCCCACGGGACCGTCCACGGCGCCGACTCCCCGTACGGCTCCCGTTCCCCGTACGGACCCGGCCCCGACCCGGCGGCCGAGGGGCGCACGGTGCAGCCGGTCGGCGCACAACTCCTGTGGGGCGATCCGGACCCCCTCTGGGCGGTCGGCGACTGGCGACCGGACGAAGTGCGCGTGGTGGCCGTCGACGACCACACCCGCCTCGCCGTGCTCGGCTGTTGCGCCGCGAGCGACGAAGAACTGCGCATCGGCCTGCTCACCGCCCGCGGGGGCGCGCTGCGCCACCTGACCGCCTGGCCCGGCAGCCACACCGTCGTCGTGAAGGCCGGCCGCCGCGTCACCGTCACCGGAGACCTCGCCGGCGCCCGACCGGTGTTCCACACCCCGTGGGCCGGCGGCACCGCGTACGCCACCGCCGCCCTGCCGCTCGCCGACCTCGTCGAGGCCCAGCTCGACATCGGTCACCTGGCCGCGCTGCTCGCCTGCCCCGAGACCCCGGAAGCACTGCGCGACTCCACCCCCTACGAAGGGGTCCGTCGGGTGCCGCCCGGCCACGCCCTGGTCCTGCGGGAGGGCGCGCGCGAGATCGTCGGCTACGAACAGGTGGCCTCGCTCGCCGTCGCGGCGCCCGAGTCCGACCCCGGGCAAGCCGTCGAAGGGGTGCGGGACGCCCTGGTCGAAGCCGTACGTGCCCGGCTCACCGCACCCCGACACGCGCCCGAGGTGCCGCCGCCCGATCCCGGCCCCGTCCCCGGCATGGGGCCCGCCGACCGGCGCGCGGCCCGGGGCGCCGGCCCGGCCCCCGGCATCGGCGCCGACCTCTCCGGCGGCAGCGCCTCCGGAACCCTGGCCCTCCTCGCGGCAGGCCTTCCCGGGGTGCCGGGCACGATCACCGGACACGGCACCGGTGCGGGGGAGCGGCTGCTCGCCGTCACCTTCAACGACCTGGCGACCCGGCCCGGTGCGGGCCGCGAGAAGGAGTTGGAACGGGCCCGGGAGATCGCGGCGGACCCGCGCCTGCACCACGTGGTCGTCGCGGCGGGCGAAGAGGCCCTGCCGTACGCCGCGCTGGAGGGACCGCTCACCGACGAACCGGGGCCCGCACTGGTCACGGCCGAGCGGCACCGCAGGCGACTGGTCGGGGGGAGCGCCGACCACTTCACCGGCATGGGCGCCAAACAGGTCCTGGACGCCCACCCGGCCCGCCTCGCCGACCTGCTGATGGACCGCAGGCGCCGTTCCCTGGTCCGTCCCGTGACGGCGCTCGCCAAGGCCACGGGCCCGTCGGCGGGCGCCCTCCTGGTGCCGCTGACCGTCTACCGGGCGGCCCGCAAACTGGCCCGGACCCCCTACCGCACCGGCCTGGAGACGGCGGCCCGACAGGTCCTGGAGGCGAACCGCACGCCCCCGGCCGGCTCCGGCCCCCTGGCGGCCTCGCTCTCGGCCCTCGCCTGGTCGCGACCGGGGCCGGCGGCCCGCTGGCTGACCGGGGAGGCACTGGCCGAGGTCGCGGTCCGCCTGAACCGGGCGGCGACGCTCCCGGCCTCCGTGCAGCGCCCCGGCGAAGCCCGTGCGCGTGCCGCCCTCGCCCGCGCGGCGGCCGACCACCGGGTCCTGGAGCAGGCCGCCGAGATCCGGGGCCAGCGGCTGCACGCCCCCTTCCTGGACAACCAGGTCGTACGGGCCTGCCGCAAGCTCCCCGAATCGCTCCGCGTCCAACCGGACGCCCGGGCCGGCGTCCTGCGCACCGTCCTGTCCGGCGCCGGCGTGCACGCCCTCCCGTCGGGGTGGGGCGCCCCCCACCGGGCCGTTCCGGCCGCCGCCGCGCGCGCCGGCCTGCGCGCCGCGCTCCCCCAACTGCTGGCCCTCTTCGACGCCCCGCTGCTCGCGGACGCGGGCCTGATCGAAGCCCGCGTCGTCCGCAGGGCCCTGCGTGCGGCGGCCGACGGCGAGCCCGTCCCCCTCGACGGCCTCGCCGACCTCGTCTCGACCGAACTCTGGCTCCGCCGCCTCCTCGCCCGCCGCGGCTCCTGCTGGACCAGCAGCACCGAGCCCCGGGCCCACCGCGCGGTCCAGGGACCGCTGATCCCGGCATCGAGGTCCCTCCTGGCCTGAGACCGGGCCCGCAGACTTCGGGACCTCCGGTCTTCCGTGCCTGCGGCCTCCCGTGCCTCCGGTCTTCCAGGCCTGCAGCCTTTCGAACTTCGGGCCTGGGCCCTTCCAGCCCGGGCGTCCGGAGGCACGCGCCGCGGCCCCCGCCCCACGGGCGGACCCGCCCGCCCGCGTCCGGGTCGGGGAACCCCCGACAAACCCCGAGGCGCACGCGGCGGTCGGCGGACACAATGGGGTCGTGCGGTATCTGATCCTCGGCACCACCGAGGCCCTACGTCCCGACGGCACCCCCCTCCCCCTCGGCGGCGCACGGCTGCGCGCGCTGCTCGCCGCGCTGGCGCTGCGCGGCGGACGGACCGTCTCCCTCGGCGAACTCACCGACGACGTCTACGGCGACGCGCCGCCGCAGGACGCCCCCGCCGCCCTCCAGGCCCTCGTCGGCCGGCTCCGCCGGACCCTCGGCCGGACCGCCGTCGCCTCCACCCCCGGCCCCGGCTACCGCCTCGTCGCCGACCCCGACGACATCGACCTGTACGTCTTCCGGCGCCGGGTCGCCGAAGGCACCGCACGCCTCGCCGCCGGCGCCCCCGACACCGCTGCCGCCCTCCTCCGGGACGCCCTCGGCCTCTTCCGGGGCCCCGCCCTCGCGGACCTGCCCGACCCGGCGGGCCTCCGGCCCGAAGCCCAACGGCTCGCGGCGCTCCGGCACCGCATCGAAGCGGACCTCCGCCGGGGCGCCACCGGCGGACTCGTACCGGAACTGACCGAACTCACCACCACGTACCCGTACGACGAAACCTTCCGCGCCCACCTCATCCGCGCCCTGCGGGCCGAGGGCCGGCACGCCGACGCGCTCGCCGCCTACGCATCGGCCCGCCGGACCCTCGCGGACGCCCTCGGCACCGACCCGGGCCCCGAGCTCGCCGCCCTCCACCGCGAACTCCTCGCCGGGAGCACCGCCCCGGTGGCCGGCGGACCCGCTGCCGGGGCGTCCGCCCCCGTCCCGGTCGGGCGCGGCGGAGCGGGACGGAACGCCGGGAACGTCCGCGCGGTCCGGAACACCGGGAACATCCGCCCCCGCCTCACCTCCTTCGTCGGCCGGGACCCCGAACTCGCCGCGCTCCACGCGGACCTGAGCCGCTCCCGGCTCGTCACGCTCACCGGGCCGGGCGGCTCCGGCAAGACCCGGCTCGCCGAGGAGACCGCGCTCCGCACCACCGGCCCCACCGCCTGGATCGCCGAACTCGCCCCCCTCGACGACCCCGACGCCCTCCCCGGCGCGGTGCTCTCCGCACTCCGCCTCCGCGAAACCCATCTGATCAGCCGCGACGGCCTGCCGCTCCAGGACGACCCCACCGCCCACCTCGTCGAGCACCTGACCCGCTGCCCGGTCCTCCTGGTCCTCGACAACTGCGAGCACCTCATCGACGCGGCCGCCGCCCTCGTCGAAACCCTCCTCACCCACTGTCCGCAGCTGCGCGTCCTCGCCACCAGCCGCGAGCCCCTGGGCGTTCCCGGCGAAGCGGTCCGACCCGTCGAGCCCCTCCCGCCGGAGCACGCCCACCGCCTCTTCGCCGAGCGGGCCCGCGCCGTGCACCCCGTTCCCGACCCCGCCCGCGGAAGCACCCGGGACGGCGGCCCGGACCGGGAAGACGACGAGGCCGTCGAAGAGATCTGCCGCCGCCTCGACGGCCTGCCGCTCGCCATCGAACTCGCCGCCGCCCGGCTGCGCCTCCTCACCCCGCGCCAGATCGCCGACCGACTCGACGACCGGTTCCGGCTCCTCACCTCGGGGGCCCGGACCGTACTGCCCCGCCAACAGACCCTCCGCGCCGTCGTCGACTGGTCCTGGGAACTGCTCGACCCGACCGAACGCACCCTGCTGCGCCAGCTGTCGGTCTTCACCGGAGGCTGGGACCTGGCCGCAGCAGAGGCGCTGTGCCCCCGTGCCGCGGACGCCCTCGGCGCCCTCGTCGACAAGTCCCTCGTCGTCGCCGCCCCCACCGAGGACGGCGAGATGCGCTACCGGTTCCTGGAGACCATCCACGAGTACGCGATCGAACGCGCCGCCGAGACCCCCGAACTGCTCGCCGCCGCCGAGACCGCCCACACCGCCCACTTCACCGCCTTCATCGAGGCCGCCGAGCCCAAGCTGCGCTCGGCCGAGCAGCTCCCCTGGATCGACCGGCTGGAACGCGACCTCGACAACATCCGAGCCGCCCTCCACCGCACCCTCGTCACCTCCCCCCGGCCCTCGGCCCCGCCCGAGCAGGGGGGACCCCCGCCCGAGGAGGCCGCCGCCCTCCGCCTGATCTTCGCCATGGGCTGGTTCTGGTGGCTCCGCAACTACCGTGCCGAGGGCCTGATGTGGGTCGAGCGCGCGGTCGACCTCGGCGAAGACCCCACCGACCCCGTCGATCCCCGCTACTGGCCCCGCATGCACCTGCGCATGTTGAACTTCTTCCTCGCCGTCGACAGCCGCACGATGAGCGACTTCCAGCAACCGGAGACCCTTGCGCTCCTGCGGCGCCTCCGGGACGCGTTCGCCGCGGCACCCGGCCCCGAGGCGGCCCGCTTCCCCGGCCTGCTCTGGCCCTTCACCGCGTACTTCACCGAGGAACCGGCCGTGATCCGCGCCCTCCTCGACGCCTCCGTCGACAACTGCCGTCGCCACGGCGGCGCATGGGAGCTCGGCGTCAGCCTCATGTTCCGCACCCACATGGTCGTCGACATGCCCGGAGACCTGGCCGGAGTCGACGAGGCGCTGACCGAACTCCGCGACCTCGCCCGACGCGTCGGCGACCGCTGGATGAACGCCCAGATCGCGAGCGCGGCCGGCGAGACCCACATGATGCGGGGTCGGCAAGCGGAAGCCGGCGAAGCCTACGAGGAGGCGCTCCAGCTCGCCCGCGAGGTCGGCGCCCACACCGAAGTCCCCTTCCTCCTCGCCCGCCGGGCCGAACTGGCCTACCGCGACGGCGACCTGGAGACCGCCCGGCGCAGACTCGACGGAGCCGCACGGGAGGCCGAGCGCTACGGCGTCCGGGAGACCCGGACGTACGTCTGCTTCCTCGGCGCCGCCCTCGCCCTCCACCGGGGCGACGTGGCGGAGGCCCGCGCCCAACTGGACGAGGCGGGCCGTGCCGTCGCGCTCGGCTCCTCGCCACCGCACTTCGAAGCCGCGGTCACCGGCCTCACGGCCCGCGTCGAGGCGCACGAAGGCAAGGGCGCCGTCGCCGTCGCCACGGCCGCCGCCGCGCTGCGCTCCGCGCGGGAAGCCCCCTGCGCGGAGTTCTTCGTCGCCGGCCTCGGGGAAGGACTCGCCGTCACCCTCGCCGAGGCGGGCGAGGCCGACCTCGCCGTACGGGTCCTGAGCGCCGTCGAGCACTGGCGCAAGGACGTTCCCCGCTCGGCCCTCGAACTGCAGGACGGCGAGAAGATCACGGCCCGGGCGCTCGCCGTGCTCGGCGTGCCGGGTCTGGCGGCGGCCCGCGCGGCCGGAGCGGAGCTCGACCTCGACGGGGTCCTCTTGCTCGTCGAGCCCTTCACCGGGCAGGAGGCGCACGAGGAGCCCGGTGGAAGGGCCGTCAGGAGCAGCTGATCCGGGACTGTGCCCAGTCGGCGACCGCGGCCCGGCCGAACGGCGTGTGTTCCTCCACCACCAGGCGGAGCGTGGACCGGCCGGAGATGTCGACGTGCACCGGCACCGCCGGGTCGTCCGCCCGGAGGACCTCGGAGCGCCAGAGCCGCACCCCGTCCCCGTAGACGGAGAAGCGGACGCCGCCGACGCCGAGCGGGGCGCTCAGGTCGTCGACGCCGACGACCGCGTCGTAGCTCGTGCACTGCCGGTTGAGGTCGATCGACAACGAGGACGGCGCATGGACGCTCACCCCGTGCGCGTACGGGGTGCCCCCGATGGACAGGCTCCTGCGCTGCCACATCCAACTGCTGTCCGCGAGGGACACCTCGGGCTTGGTGCCGTCGCCGAAGATTCCGTACTGCAGTTCATTGACCTGGTAGACGGACGGAGTGCGGGGCGCCGGTTCCGGCGCGGGCTTCGTGGGCGTGGGCGTCGGCTTCGGCGCGGGCGTCGTGGGCCGCTCCGAAGCGGTCGGCATCGGCGATGGCGTGGGCGTCGGTTTCGGCGTGGGCGCGGAGGGCTTCGGCGTGGGCGTCGGCTCCGGCGGGGGAACGGGCGCCGGTGGTGCGGAGACGACGGGTGGGGCCGGCTGCACGACCTTCGGGGACGGCTCCGCCGGCGGAGCGGGCGCGGGAGGCGCGAGCGGGGTGACGACCGGCTGGGTGGGCCGGGGCGAGGCCGCCGGCTGCGGATCCCCGGCCATGGCCCAGACGAGCCCGGCTGCCGCGGCGACCGCCACGGTCGCCGCGATCCCGGCCTTCGCGGGCGCTCCGAGCCCCTCGGCGAGGGCCCCGCTCGAAGTGGCGCCGCCGGAAGCGGCCCCGCCGGACGAGCCGGAGGCGGCGGCTGCCGCGCCCGCCCCGGCCGCCGCGGCGGCGCCGCCGACGGCGACACCGGCCGCCTTGAGGGAGTAGCCGGCGGCGAACCAGCCGATGACGGCGACCGGGAGGAGCGCGGGGATCCCGGCGTTCACATGGGCCAGCTCACCCGCCGCGAGCCGACACTTGACGCACTCGTCCAGGTGTTTGCGCAGGCCGCGCTCGGCCCGCATCCGCAAGCCGCCGCGCGCATAGGCGCCGAGTCGGTCCGCGTAGCGGGCGCAGTCGCCGCCCGCGGTCAGGGACTGGCTGACGTGCGCCTGGAGGTAGGCCTGCTTGAGGCCCTCACGGGCCCGACTGGCCAGTACGGCCGTCGCGTTGGCGGTCAGCCCGAAGAGCGGCGCGACCTCGCTCGGCGACTCCTCCTCGACCGTGGTGTGCCACAGCACGGCCTGCCAGCGTTCGGGAAGCGAACGGAAGGCCTGCATGGCGAGGGACCGCTCGGCCTCGTGCATGGCCCGCACGTCCGCACCGAGGTCCATCGTCTCCTGGTCGGAGACCTCGGAGGAGCGTGCGGCGTCCGAGGCGAACACCGCGAAGTCCTCGACGAGGTGCTCCCGCTTCTGCGTCTTCGCCCAGTTCGCCGCGACCCGGCGTACGGTCGTCATGAGGTAGGCCCGGACCGCCTGCTCGGGACCGGCCCCGCCGCGGACCGCCTGCAGGGTGCGGGCGAAGACTTCGGCGGTGAGGTCGTCGGCGGTGTGCGCGTCACGACAGCAGGTCCTGGCGTACCGGCGCACGGCCTCGGAGTGGCGGCGGAACAGTTCCTCGTACGCGGAGCCGTCGCCGGTGCGCATGAGCCGGACGAGTTCGGAGTCCGGGGGCGGAAGGTCGCGCGGCGGCGGGAGCACCGTGTCGGGCACGTCGACGTCGGCCCCGTCATCGGCGGCACTTGCCGTGGCGCCACCGTCCTCCGCGGCGTCAGCGCCCTGTGCGGTTTCCGCGGCGGCTCCCGAGCCCGCTCCGGGAGCACCGCCCTCGCGCTGCTGCGGCACGCTCGCCTCGGCACCCCCGGCCGGCGTCCCGACGGGGCCGGGCGATCCCGGGCCGGGCGTGCCGACGGGGCCGGGCGTCCCGCGGTGGCCCACCGGTCCGCCCTGGCTCGGCACCTGCCGGGCCGGAAGGCCACCGCCCTCGGTCTCCGACCTGCCGTTGCCCGGAGGGCCTTCCCGACCGTCACCGCTCATCGCGGAAGCCCCCGTCAGCACGCTCGGACCAGAACACCGGCCAAGATTGCCACAGAGCACGGGCACACCGAAGCGCCGCGTCCACTTACCACCCGTCCGGGGCGACTTCACGTGTCCGGGCGTAACCGCTCACACGTTCGTGTCATGCCGGTTGGTCCGCCCGGACCAGGAGGAACACCGCCGTACGCGTACGCCGACCGGTCTGCTACCGGGAGCGCAGGCCCTCAAGGAGGATGTCGAGGAGCCGGGCCGAGGCCGCCGCCTGCTGCACCGCGTCCGGCAGCGCCGGAGCCGCGGTGGCGATGACCAGGAGAACGTCCGCCACGGTCACGTCCGCCCGCAGCGCACCCGCCTCGCGCGCCCGGTCGACCAGGCGGCCGACGACCTCCAGCAGCTCCGAGACGCCCGCGTCCTCACGCTCCTCGGCGGGCACCCCGCGCGGTGTGACCACCCGCGCGTCCACCTGCTCGGCAACGCTCCGCTGGTACGGCACCCGTGCCGACCCGTCGGCGCCCTCCGCCCCGAGCGGCATCTCGGAGTCGTCCACGCCCACCCGCAGCACCTGCGGCGGGAGCAGGCGCCCCGCACCCGAGGCCACCGAGGTCCGGAGGAACCGGGAGAGCGCCGACCACGGCTCGTCCTCCTGGCCCAGTGCGGCCCGCGCCTGCTCGGTCAGCCTGGCGGTCTCCTCCTCGGCTATCCGCCGGACCAGTACGTCCTTGCTCGGGAAGCGCCGGTAGACGGTGCCGACCCCGACCCGGGCACGGCGCGCCACGTCCTCCATCGGAGCGCCGTAGCCGAGCTCGCCGAACACCTCGCGCGCGGCGCGCAGCACGTGCTCCAGATTGCGCTGGGCGTCCACCCGCAGGGGCGCGGACCTCCCGCCCGTCGCCGCCGCACCCGTGCGCGGCTCGGCCGCCCCCGGGACGTTCCCGTTCTCGACGGTCGCCGTCCCGACGCCCGACTGCCACCGCGAATCCTGCATCTGCATAAGCGTTCCCCCGCTCATGGACGTCTCCCCCCGGAGACTCCCCGCCCTGACACGGGCCCTCGACCGGACGCGTGCCTTGGTCCACGCACGCCATCCGATCCGACACCCCGATGAGGTACGAACATAGTTGAGTCGGGGTCAATTCAGAAGGGGGAGTTCCGTACGGTGCGCCCCCCGATCGGAGCAAGGATCGGAAGACTCCCGATTCCGACCCCCCTTCGGACCCGTTCCACCCCATGTGACCTGCGGCCTTCCGTTCCCCCCGACCCGGTGTCCCGCCCGGCGCTTTCATATCCCTCCGGTCACACAATGTGCCGGGCCTGTGGACAAACCACGGACGGGGGTGCGTCATGGGACAGTGACCGAACCTGCGCGCATTCTCGTGGTCGGCGGTGGCTACGTCGGCATGTACACCGCGCTGCGCCTCCAGCGGCAGCTCAGGGCCGAGCTCAGAGCCGGCACCGCCGAGATCGTGTTGGTCACGCCCGAGCCGTACATGACCTACCAGCCGTTCCTGCCGGAGGCGGCGGCCGGCTCCATCTCCCCCCGCCACGTCGTCGTCCCGCTCCGCCGGGTCCTCGACCGCTGCCGGATCGTCATCGGCGAGGTCCGCTCGATCGACCACGCCAAGCGGACCGCCACCCTGAGCACCCTCGCCACCGAGGAGGAGGGCGCCGGCGCCGTCGACCTCGTCTACGACGAGCTGGTCATCGCACCCGGCTCCGTCTCCCGCACCCTCCCGGTCCCCGGCCTGCGCGACCACGGCATCGGCTTCAAGACCGTCGAGGAGGCCATCGGCCTGCGCAACCACGTCATCGAGCAGATGGACATCGCCTCCTCCACCCGCGACCCCGCACTCCGCGACGCCGCCCTCACCTTCGTGTTCGTCGGCGGCGGGTACGCGGGCGTGGAGGCGCTCGCCGAGCTGGAGGACATGGCCCGCTACACCGCGCGGTACTACCACAACCTGAAGCCCGAGGACCTGCGCTGGGTCCTCGTCGAGGCGTCGGACCGGATCCTTCCCGAGGTGGGCGAGGAAATGGGCCGGTACGCCATCCGCGAGCTCCGCGGCCGGAACGTCGACGTGCGACTGGAGACCCGCTTGGAATCCTGCGAGGACCGGGTCGCCGTCCTCAGCGACGGCACCCGACTGCCCACCCGCACCGTCGTCTGGACCGCCGGGGTCAGACCCGCGCCGCTCCTGGCCGCCACCGACCTGCCACGGGACGAACGGGGCCGACTCCGCTGTACCGCCGGGCTCGCCGTCGAGGGCGTGGAGCACGCCTGGGCGGCCGGCGACGCGGCCGCCGTCCCCGACGTGACCGCGGAGGAACCCGGCAAGGAGTGCGCCCCCAACGCCCAGCACGCCGTCCGCCAGGCCAAGGTGCTCGCCGAGAACGTCGCGGCCTCCCTGGCCGGCCGGCCGCCCAAGGAGTACGCGTACGCGTACGCGGGCTCCGTCGCCTCGCTCGGCCTCCACAAGGGCGTCGCCCACGTCTACGGACGCAAGTTCAAGGGATACCCGGCCTGGTTCATGCACCGCGCCTACCACCTCAGCCGGGTCCCCACCTTCAACCGCAAGGCCCGGGTGCTCGCCGAATGGACCCTGTCCGGCCTGTTCAAGAGGGAGATCGTCTCCCTGGGCTCGCTGGAGCACCCCCGGGCCGAATTCGAACTCGCCGCCGCCCCGCCCCCCGACGACGGCGAGAAGCCACGTTCCTGACATCACTGTCAGTGCACTCGTCCACACTGGACGTGTGACCATAGGTGGGCTCACACCTGCACAGCGTGACTCTGCACGGCACCGACACCACGAGGCATAGAGATCCGTGAACTTCACCCGTTGGAGCGCCCGGCTCCCCGGCACGCAGCGCCGCGCGGCGCGGGGGACCGAAGGCTCCGTGCCCGCCGCCCGCGGTGAGTACGGTCAGCAGCTGGAGCACCTCGTCGACGACCCCGGCGACGTTCCCGCCCTGGAGGACTTCTCCGTGCGGGAACTGCTCGGCCGGCTCCCCGGCCTGGTCGCCCTCGTGTACGGCCCGGACCACCGCATCGCCTACGTGAACGACGCGTACGCCGCTGCCTTCGGCCCGCGCCCCGCCGGCGCCACCGTCGCCGACAGCTGCCCCGAGGCCGAGGAGCTCGGTCTGCTGCCCCTCCTGGACCAGGTGCTGCGCAGCGGCAAGCCCCGCACGGTCAAGTCCCGCCGGACCCGGGACGGCGGCTCGTACACGGTCACCTGCCTGCCCGTCGACAGCCCCCGCCTCGACGGCGGCGGAGTGCTCGTCCACGCCGCCGACGTCACCGACCACGCGGAGGCCGCGGAGCGGCTCCGGGCCAGCGAGCGCCGGCACCGGGAGACCGCCGTCACCCTCCAGCGCTCCCTGCTGCCCCAGGAACTGGAGCAGCCCGACGACCTGCGGATCGCCGCCACCTACCAGCCCGGCGTCGCCGACGCCGCCGTCGGCGGCGACTGGTACGACGTGATCACCCTCGGCGCCGGCCGCACCGCACTCGTCATCGGCGACGTGATGGGCCGGGGCGTGCGCGCCGCCGCCGTCATGGGCCAGCTCCGCACCGCCGTCCGGGCCTACGCACGCCTCGACCTGCCGCCGCACGAGGTGCTCCAGCTCCTCGACGGCCTCGCCGCCGAGATCGACGCCAGCCAGATCGCCACCTGCGTGTACGCGATCCACGACCCCAACGAGGGCAGGCTGGTGTACGCCTCCGCCGGCCACCTCCCGATCCTGGTGCGGGACGAGGACGGCACCGTCCGCTGCGCCGAGGACCCGACCGGCCCGCCGCTCGGCACCGGCGGCTGGCTGCACGCCTCGGGCTCCATCGACCTGCCGCCCGGTTCCACCGCCGTCCTCTACACGGACGGTCTGGTCGAGCGCCGCCGCGAGGACATCGACGAGGGAGTCGCCGCCCTGGCCCGCGCCCTCACGGGCGCCACCGGCACCCCGCAGGTGGTGTGCGACCGGCTCCTGCGCGCCCTGGGCGTCACCGCCGAGCACGATGACGACGTCGCCGTCCTGGTCGTCCAGCACCCCTCCCGCGAGGGCACGGACGCCGAGCTCTTCCACAACGCCGCCCTGGAACTGCTCGGAGGCGTGGAGGCGGCCCCCCGTGCGCGCGCCTTCGCCTCCGGAGTCCTCTCCTCCTGGCGTTTCCCGGTGGAGCTGCGCGACCTGGGGGTCCTCGCCACCAGCGAGCTGGTCGCGAACTCCCTCCAGCACGGCACCCCGCCCATGCGCCTGCGGCTGCGCCGCACCGACCGACGGCTGATCATCGAGGTCACGGACGGGGACGACCACCTGCCGCGCCGCCGCAGGGCGGAAACGGAGGACGAGGCGGGTCGCGGGATTTCGATCATCGCGACGATCGCCTCGTCCTGGGGGAGCCGCCGCACGCCGGGCGGCGGCAAAGCGGTGTGGTGCGAGTTCGCCCTGCGGGACTGAACCGGTCTCAGGCGGACGCGGTCTCGCGGAGGGGCTCGTGCCGGGCGACCACCTTGGACGGCTTGGCGACGAGCGAGGGCTGGTCCTGCTCGGGGCTGAGCTGCCGGCCCAGACGGACGGCCAGCACGGTGATGCCCAGCGAGAACAGGACGAAGGTCACGATGTACGGGCCGTGCAGCGCGGCGCCCATCGGCCCGCCCACGGCCGGGCCGACCGCCAGCGCCAACTGCTTCACCAGGGCGAAGGCCGAGTTGTACTGCCCCACCATCGATTCCGGCGCCAAATCGGCCACCAGGGGCGCCACGGTCGGCGACAGCATCGCCTCACCGAGCCCGAAGAGCGCGTACGTGGACACGAACGCGGCCGTCGCCATGGCCTGGCTGCCGTGCCCGAGGCCCGCGTACCCGGCGATCAACCAGGCCACGGTCCAGATCAGCCCCACGGCCGCGATCACCCGGGTCCGACGGCGGCGCTCGACGAACCGCAGCACCAGGAACTGGGCGACCACGATCACCGCCGTGTTGGCGGCCAGGGCGATCCCGAGCGTCGACGGCTGGATGCCGGCGGCCTCGGTGCCGTACGCGGCCAGACCCGACTCGAACTGTCCGTAGCAGGCGAAGAACAGCACGAAGCCGAGGACACAGAGCTGCACCATCGCCTTGTGCCCGAGCAACGTGCGCACGCCGCCGCCCTTACCGCCCCCGGACGGGCGAGCCCCCTGAAGCGCAGGAGAGCCGGCCATCCGGACGGTGCCCACGATCGCGGCGAGCACCAGGAACATCGCCGCCTCGATCGAGAACAGCAGGATGAAGCTGCCTGGCCTGCTGGTGTCGACCAGCAGGCCGCCGATCAGCCCGCCGATGCCGAGCCCGAGGTTCTGCAGGAAGAACTGCATGGCGAAGGCCCGTGTGCGGCCGGCGGGTGACGAGCACCAGACGATCATCGTGGCGAGGGCCGGCTGGAGGACGGCCGTGCCGGCACCGAGCAGTGCTGCGGCCCCCACGGCCGCCGGCACGCTGGACGCCAGCCCCATTCCCACCGCACCGACGGCCGCGACGACCGAGGCCGTCAGGAGGACGGGCACCGGACCGCGCCGGTCGATGGACCGCCCGCTGAAGGGCAGCACCACCAGTGCGGCCATGGCGAAGACGGCCAGCACGATGCCCGCCGTGGCCGCGCCCAGATCCCGCACTTGGGCCACGTACACATAGAGGTACGGCACCGTGAAGCCGAGTCCGAACGCGCTCAGCGCGCTGCCTGCCTGGATGCGGCGCATCGCTGCGCTCCTCGCCTTGGTCACACTCACCCACTTCGGTCACAGGTTCAGGGGTGTATGCCTGAACCTTGAAGACTTCAACTCTAAAGTTAACGTCTTAACAGTACATGCCGAAGGACTTCAACGCCAACGACACCCGTGGGATACTCCCCGCATGTCCGACACCACCGAGCGGCCCGGCTCGCAAAGCCCGCAGGAGCCGAGCCTCGACGAGCAGATCGCCGCCTACCAGCGCGAGTTCCGCGACCTCGACCCCCAGGTCGAGAAGGTCGTCTCCGCCCTCGGCCGGCTGAACCGCCGAATGAACGTGGCGTACGGCCGGCAACTCGCCGACCTCGGCATCAGCAATGCCGAGTGGGAGGTCCTCAAGACCCTGGTCCTCTCCGGCGAGCCCTATCGACTGGGGCCCGGAGAGCTCGCCAAGAGGTTGGGCCTCACACCGGCCGCCATGACCCACCGCATCGACCGCATGGCGGGCGAAGGCCTGGTCACCCGCGACCGCGACGAGAACAACCGGGTACGCGTGATCGTCGAGCTCACCGATGAAGGCCGCTCGAAGTGGCTGGAGGCCATGCGCATGGCCACCGCCTTCGAGGAGGAGCTGCTCCAGGACCTGAGCAGCGAGGAGCGCGGAGCCTTGGGAGAGGCACTCATCCACCTCCTGCGCCGCGTGGAGCTCACCCAGCCCGATGCTGACGGCCGTCTGACGGACCTCGACTGACTTCACCGGCCCGGGGTTGACACGCCCCTCCTGGATGCGTAGTGTTCTCCGAGTTGTCACGGGGCCGGAACGGTTCTTCGACGACCACTTACGCCGCGCGTGCGGCACCTCTACTCAGCACGGACTCCCATTCGGGATCTATTTCGGCATGCCGAAATTCATTTCGAATCGCTCGATTATGAGCGATCGGAGAAACCCGCTAGAGTTTGAGACGTCGGAACGGCCCAACAGCCGGAAAGACAAACCCCGCTGACTGGGGATCAGGCGCCGAAAGGGTCTGATAGAGTCGGAAACGCCGGAAGGGCCCGGAGCGAAAGCAAATGGGACCGGAAAGCACCGAGGAAATCGGGTCGGAAAGATCTGATAGAGTCGGAAACGAAGGAAGCGCCCGGAGGGCCTGGGAACAGGAACGATGGAAGCGTCCGTATCTTGAGAACTCAACAGCGTGCCAAAAATCAACGCCAGATTAGTTGATACCCCGTCCATCTTCGGATGGTCGTGGTTCCTTTGAAAAGTCCATTCCGCCCTGGTGGTGGGGTGGCACACTACAGCGAGGACGCTGTGGATGATCGGCCTTATTCCGGCCTGATTGTCCCGCTCAACGCGAGTGTCTGACCCGATTACGGGTAAACATTCACGGAGAGTTTGATCCTGGCTCAGGACGAACGCTGGCGGCGTGCTTAACACATGCAAGTCGAACGATGAAGCCCTTCGGGGTGGATTAGTGGCGAACGGGTGAGTAACACGTGGGCAATCTGCCCTTCACTCTGGGACAAGCCCTGGAAACGGGGTCTAATACCGGATAACACCGGCCTCTGCATGGGGGCTGGTTAAAAGCTCCGGCGGTGAAGGATGAGCCCGCGGCCTATCAGCTTGTTGGTGGGGTAATGGCCTACCAAGGC